>CAZRBN010000033.1:0-12325 GCA_964598355.1 uncultured Gammaproteobacteria bacterium | reverse complement strand
TTTGTCCGGAGGGTTCTTGTCTTGGTGTTTCTGTCATATACATTTAGCATATGTGTTTTTACAAATATGTGTCAAGAGGAAAAATATTTTTCTACAAGATGTTTTTGGTGTGGTATTCACTATATAGGAATAACTTTTCTTACCATTGAATACTATTCTCCAATCTTGTCTCTTCCGATTTTCTTACTCAATTATGTACGACTTCTCAAACAGCAACTGTACTATCGGCACTATTATAAGCTATGATAGACACCCCAAAACCAAGTCATCCCGAACAACAAAGGAAATTTGAATTAGATACAACAACAGCACTTGCTTTACATACAGGACTCTTAAAACTTCCAGATATAGGGCTTGCAGTAAGAGTGTTGGAGTTGACTGCACGCACCATGGGAAGACCTCCTTTCCCAGCAGAAGTAAATAGAGCAACACGAGCAACCATTGCTTCGCAAACATTCCCCGAGAATCAACAACAAGCAGAGATACTAGCAGATTGTATGGCGATTATTTTCAATGCTGAGCTGTACTATCCTATTCTCCGTCGAGATAATGAAACTGTAGCGCGTGAAAAATTTGGCATCATGAATCGTATCCGTACCTATAGAGGCATGACAACAAATGAGTTGAGAGAAGCACTTGCTCTGGATATAGCCCAGCGAGATGTAGAAAGTGGTGCACTTAATGAAGATTCAGAAGTGCCAAGTCTTTTAGAGCAACTTCTCTGGAATAAAAGTCCAACAGCGTCTATGGATATGAATAGGACACTTGCTTTGACCAGAGAGACTTGGGACCAACTTATTACAAAAGCAACTGAAACAGAAGAAATTCCTACAACTCCAGCAAAGTAAGCTCGTGTTTTACAGCCTCGACAGGAAGGCCTACCACATTGTCATAATCCCCATCTATTTTTTCTATAAATTCCTCTCCTACTTCTTGGACTGCATACGCTCCTGCTTTATCCATATAAGTACTGTTATCTAAGTACTTTGTAATTTGCTCTTTGGAAAGATGTTTTATATAGACATCCGAAACAACAGTTTTCGAAATTATTTTGTTATTTGTTGTATCGATAATCGTAAATCCAGTAATTACCTGCTGTTTTTTTCCGCTTTGAAAGAGAAGCATCTCCACAGCATCTTCTCTATTTTTTGGTTTGCCTAAATACCTTCCATCGACTACTACAAAGGTATCAGCACCGAGGATAACACTGCCTGTATGTCTTTTTGCTACATCCTCTGCTTTCCCACGACTCAACTCAATAACCAACTCTTGTGGACTTTTCTTCATATCGAAATACTCTTCAAAAGTACTCGGATCGACAACAAAGGGCATATTCAATTTTTTGATCAGCTGTTGTCTTCGTGGTGAAGAAGATGCCAAGACTAATTGCTTCATTACATGATTATACCATCACACACAGTAAGATTCATTGATTTAAGTACTATGCAGTAAGCACTATGCAGAGTTTTTTAACCTAAACTATTAACCATAATCCTGCTTACCGCAGCGTATTATATTCCCCGCTTCATACTGTGGCGATTTGAGTGGTTTTAGTATATAATTTTGTTGTCTCTCGAAATCTACCTTATGCCGGAGTAACTCAGGGGTAGAGTAGCTCTTTCGTAAAGAGCAAGTCGTGGGTCCGAATCCCACTTCCGGCTCACAAGAAACGATATGCAATCAAGACTTTCAAAAACAGCAGAAAAAAAGACAAAGAAACAATTATACCTCTCTGTGGCAGGAATTATTATTGTCATCTTTCTTCTTATAAAATTTGGTATTCCTGCTTTGGTTAACTTTAGTCTTTTCCTCTCAACTCTACAAGGCAACCAATCCAACGCAACTCCTGAAAACAACAAGCAGGTTATTGCTCCTCCAGTCCTAACCCAAGAATTTACTGCAACTAATAGTGCTTCAATTACAGTGAATGGCACTGCACTTACTAAGCAGACAATCCAGCTCTACGTTAACGATGACTTAGTTGATACAACTACAACCAAGGATGATGGAACATTTTCATTCAAAGGAGTAAATCTTACCCAACAGCAAAATACCATAAAAGCACGAGTAAAAATTGACAAAAAACTGAGTGATTTTTCAGACCCGCTTCTTATTTCTTACGTACAAAAAGCACCAAGTCTTACCCTAGATAGTCCTTCCGATGGCCAATCATTTCCTCACGATCAAAGTAGCGTAACTGTCAAAGGCAAAACAGACCCAGATGTACGAATAACCATAAATGACTTCTGGGCGATTGTTGATAGTAAAGGAAATTATTCATATTCACTTCACCTTCAAAATGGAGATAACCAAATTCATGTTGTTGCAACAGATGTAGCAGGCAATAAAACAGAAAAGCAAATAAAAGTTACCTACTCTCAGTAATTCCTAAAATAATCCACAACCATACCATAAGAGATGGATAAAAAAACCCATTTATAAAGAAGCTTCCTACACTCAAAGATATCAGCGTTGCTATTCCTAAAGACATTTTTAGAATATTTTTCTGCTTTCTAAGAAAGTGTATATGCTGAAATAAAAAGTAAAGAAAAGCACTTAACCCAACGAGCCCTGTCGTTGCTAGGACAAAAAGAAAACTATTATCTGCTCCAGCACTCCCATGTCCTTCTTCCCACCCTGCTAGATAAATTCCATGGCGATGTTGGGCGTAACGGTAAGCATTAAATCCTACTCCAAAAACGGGATTATCATGCCAAACCGTCAAAGCATCCTTCATATTGCCTATTCGTGCTTGAGATGAGATGATCCTGAAAAAATTTGTTCCCTCACTTCTTTTTCCAGTGAAAAGAAATGTTATTGCTCCACCAATCACTATCAAAAAAATAAGAATGAATGCAAGTTTTTTACTTCCATTCATCAATAAGAATGTAGTACACCCAACAAGAAGCGCAATCAGTGATGATCTGGAGTATGTCAAAAATATTGCTCCAACAGTAAGAAGAAAAATAACAAAAATACCTATCTTAATTTTTATACTGTTATATGAAAAGAAAAGGGACAAAAGAAATAATGTATACAAAACAAAAAATAAGCCTAAAAAATTAGGATCAAGAAATGTTCCAAACATTCTATAAAAATGTTCATCCCACCCTGCATAGTATAAATTACGAAGTGCTGGGTAATAAAAATACTGAAGGTATCCAACCCCTACGGCTAAAAGGCCGGATAGAAGCATACTGAAAACTACTATTTTTTTCTCTTTATCACCCAACGAAAAGATAATAAAAAATAACGTTCCATAACACACAAACCGGACAAGATAGAGTAAGGCAGCAATAACTTGCAATTGTGGGATAAAAAAAGCATTAAGTAGGAGGGAAAAAACAGCCAATCCAATAAAAATAGTATAACTTTTCCAAACAGGAGAAAGAATAAATTCTTTCTTAGCTATCAGTCGTATACACCAGAAGACAATGAAAGATGCGACAGCAATATCTAATCCAGTAATAGCAATTCCAGGAATAATATCGATTCGTGCAAATTGCCCAAGTGAGAAAACAAAAAAAAGTAGAGATAATGATGCTATTAAAATCGCCATAATTTCCCTGATAATGTATATAATCTAACCTTGGTAGTTGTATTAAAATATACTAAATTCCAAAATTTAAACCTTTCAGGCATGCCACTTCCTTGTACAGCTACATAGTTAAAAAGCTGTCCTTTTTCAGCCCAAGTAGAATCAATGTAAGGAAAATCAACATAATACAAATTATGGAATCCATAGAGGAGCACTTTGTCAGTCGGCTTAATGTGTGTAGCAAAATAGCTGTCAACATCATAAAAATCACCAAGAATAAAATCTAAATGTTTTGAAAGAAAATGTGCTTTTGTTTCACGACCAGTGATAACAGGAATAAATTTATAATTTGCCAATACACGATATCCAATAGAAAGAATTGAACAAAGTAGAATACAACCAATAAATACTCTTTTCCAATTCTGTGATTGCAGAGATATCATCGACACAACAACGATAGTAAACAGCGGCAAATATGGAAGAATATACCTTCCCCCTCCTGATTGTGGAGTAAAATACCATACAACAAACCCACCAATAGCAAAGCAGAGAATAAGAGGAATAGTATGCATAAGCTTTTTCCAATTCAGTGTAATAAACGGAATAGCGATGAGATACAAAGGATGAATAGGATCAGATGCATATGCAAATGTATTCCAAATCGCAGAGGCAAAAAACCATGGAGTGAATACTTGTTCATAATGTACAAGAGGCAATGTACGGGAAAATAATGGATAAAAAGGATTACCAGTATGCACAAAAGAGAATACAAGCCAAGGTAATGGAATAAGTAGAACAACTACAGCAAACATAACAATTCTCTTCAATCTTTCCAACAATTGAGTAGTAGTATGTTCGTAAAAAAAGAGAACAACAAGATAGATGATAACTGTCCCTCCGGCAAGCAATTTAGTCGTCACAGTAAGACCGACTAACACAGCTGCTTTTACAAACCATTCTTGTTTTTTTGTCTGAGTCCATATAACAAATGCCCATAATGCCATTATTTCAAAAAAAGTGCGAGATAGATCTATATAGGCGCTTACCGATTCCCATCCAACGACTAAGTTACTGTAAAAAATAAGAGGAACAAGTATTGCCCATGAAGGTGAAAATAGTTTTCTTGCTACTTTATACAAAGCTATGCAACAGAGAATACCAAATAAAAATTGTGTTGCTTTTGGAGGAATATCTGATGAAAAAGCTAACCCTGCTGTATAGAGCATTTCTGTGAGCTTGGGCATATCTGAATAAAAAAATATACCTCCTGGAATATGAAAGATAGTATTGTATTGTAAATACAACTTTGGAAGAGTCAAATGATACCATAAAGCATCAAACCCAATTTCAGGACCAAAGACCCCGACACTATTTATAATTGCTTGTACTAGCAGCAGGACCAAACAGACGAGAAAGAAAAGAGAGTATCTTTGTAGATGAAGATTATGAAAAAAAATTTTAATTGAGTTTCTTTTATAATAAAAAAATCCTATCCAGAAAATAAAAGTAAAAGGAATAAGAATAGCCTTATACAGCAACCCTAATAGTCCTAAAAGGAAAATACTATACGAAAAAACACCTATAGAAAATGCTAATGCAAACATATATGTCCTCGACAAAGCAAAAAGAGCACGTAATTAACTAGGATAAGAAAAAACCACACAACGAGTGCTACCTGTATTAATTGTTTTTTTGTAATTGCCATAATTTCCCTCGTACTAAAAATGAATGAAGACTCATGAGCATCGCTAGTATAAACCCTATTGTACCATCTAAAAACCCCATTTTTATTATATAATTTTGTACAAACTTTGCTTTTGGATAGAGAAGGACATGGTACCAAGAGGTTCTTACGCCTTTTGTATACAATTCTTCAGCACGAATCGTCGTATACCTATTAATATCGGTTAAGAATTCTGTCAGTGTCGGATGAGGATAATGGTGAAGCGTATTGCCTAACAGACCTACATTTCCTTTTATCTGCCAGACTTCATGTACTTTTCCTTCCCATCTTCCAGCGTCTTTTTTTGCTAGGCGAAGCAGGAGGGTAGACCCATTTTCTCCATGGAATATTTCTTTTCCCCACATATAGTCTCTTCTTTGCACAAAATATCCATTTTCGCTTACTTCTTGATTTCCCGATTCGGGACGGAAGGGTCGCTTAATTCTTGATTCTATTTCTGATGCAAGGGCATCAGATACAACTTCATCACTATCGACAAAAAGTACCCAATCTCCTTTTGCGTGCTCTAAAGCAAAGTTACGCTGTTTAGCAAAGTCATTAGCAAGTGAGTGAGTGATAATACGAGCGCCTAATTTTTTGGCAAATGCAACTGTTTTATCTGAAGAATCATCGTCAATAACAAGAATCTCGTCACTAAATCTGAGTGTATGAAGACATTTTTCAATTTCCTTCTCTGAGTTTTTTGTCAAAACAATTGTAGTAAGCATGATACTTTAATTCTAATAGAAATAATAAAAAGATGCTAGAATGCTGCTGCCCATGCATCCAAGGCAAATACGGTATTCTTAGGACTAGCTTTAAGAAATATCAGTGTTTGAAATATAACAAATAACATCTGTAGAATTCTGTTTGGAGAAGAGTTATAGTGCTTCTTACCAAAGAGCAATGCGCTTCGTATTTGATGATATATGGATAATCTAGAAAGCCTTCCTGATGACTTACTCAATTCGTGATACAGAGAAACAGAAGGGATAACTTTTATACCAAATCCGGCTTTTTTTGCCCGAAGGCAAAAATCAACATCTTCGTAGTAAAGAAAGAAGTTGTCATCAAAAGACCCTATTTTCTCAAACACTTCTGGCTTAATAAGCATACAACACCCTGAAACATACGTAACAGAGTTTGTCGAATATGGCGTGGTACTAAGGACTTCTCTATGTGATGTCTTCCCGAAGGCATTCACCGAGCCTCCAATATCATAGAACGTTTTCCCATGCTTCTTAAATTCTAATGCAGGGGCCACGATCCCTACTGTTTGATTTTTAAAAAGGGTTTCAACTAATTTTTTAAGAATGGGTTTTTCAAGTATTGTATCGTTATTGAGAAGCATTATTGCATCTGCTTTTTGCGAGAGAGCATGACGAATTCCAACATTCACTCCTCCCGAAAATCCTAAATTTTTTTTATTATTGATAATTTCTATATTCTTCTTTGGAAAATCACTTTGGGTAATTGGCAGAGGCATATTGTTTACAACAATCAAAGAAAACGCGTATGTTTCCTGGGAATACAAACTATCAACACAATTTCGAGTTACCAGTAGATCTCCAAAATGTAAAATAATGATTGACACTTTCATTTTAAAAAAGTAAGAATGAATCGCTTACTATCCCTTTTGGGTTTTTATATTGTGGCATTTTATAATACCCACAATCATACCAGTTAGTAATACTCATAAGTGTTATTTCTTTACCAACATCTGCTAAAGGAATCGTATGAAAAGCACAAATTTCAGGAAATTTATAGCTTCCATACGATCTATCACTTTTCAGTCCATACAAATCGCCGTTGTCACGTCCAAAGTAGGATAAATGTAAAATACCTACTTCTTCTTTTTTTGCATATGCAGCAACGTCAGATAGACTTTGTCCCCAATCATAATTAGAATCACGAAATAAAAGATAGTGTTTATTTTTATACCCAGTTAATTCATTGGCATAGGAAAGATAATGAGGAAACGTTTGGAAAAAACAGGTAACATACCATAGAAGAAGGATACCAGCAAATCCTACAAAAATTCGTTTAGAAAAAAGCTG
The DNA here is from genome assembly GCA_964598355.1 of uncultured Gammaproteobacteria bacterium. Taxonomy (GTDB): domain Bacteria; phylum Patescibacteriota; class Microgenomatia; order Levybacterales; family UBA12049; genus DASQJJ01. The sequence goes on along the minus strand of CAZRBN010000033.1, from coordinate 5,007 downwards.
TATGCTATAACTTCCCACGATTGCAGCAAAAGGGTACAGAGGCAACATATACCGATTAAGCGGAAAAGCGCCACTGAGTGCAGCATGAATAAAAATAACAGCAAAAGGTATAAAAAAATAAACATACTTCTCTCTCTTTTTATGTAAGGTAAGCAGCACATATATACCTCCTATCAAAAAAAGAAGGAAAGCTATTGGAGTCTTGAGAAAAAATATTGTAGGCATGAAGTACCAATAACACTTTGGGTAGTAATTTCCAAGAAAAAAACAATTTGGACTTGCTTTTGCCAATGCAACATTTTTATATAATGCTATGTAATCTCCTAAAGGAAATTTTTGGTGTTCTGCTATAGTAATCCCATTCATCAAGAGCTGGTTGTGATGCATTTTTGCAGATGCCAATAACCTTGCCGAAAATCTACTTTCATCCTTTCTTTCTTTCACAATAACACTAAAGTGAAAAAAATACGTTGCCCAAATAACGAGAAGTGATGTGCCCATAAGAAAAAATAAATAATATTTTTTATTCCATAAAAATTGAAGTGTCTGCAGCCTTTTTACGTATACGACAAGTCCTAATGCAGAAAAAAGAAAAAAACTATCGAATGACATTTTTGAAGAAAGTCCAAGGCCAACAGAAATTGCAAAAAAGACTGCTTTCTTTATTGAAGGTTTTAGAAGTAAAGATAAGAGTAACACATAACAAATACAAATCATAAGATCTGCTAAAGCATCTGTATTAATAATATGACTGAATGCTAACGTGTTTGGCTCAAATGCAAGAAGAGTAAGAGCACATATTGCCTGCCAGTATCCAAAATAGCTTTGTACTACAAAAAATAAGACAAGAAGAAGTGTTACTCCCATACAAATAACGACACTTCTCCCAATATTTTTTTCATCAATTTGAGAAAGATGTGTATGCAGTCCATTTTCTACTAATACAATTGGAGCTGTTTGAAGTACTTTTGCCAAAGGGGGATGGTATAGTTCTATATTATATGTCTGATGAAGCCATGCATTTTTTCCTTCCTGAATATTAACCAATTCGTCAAAAGTCAGCGATTCTCGAAATGCAGTAATAAAAGATATCAGTAAAAATATTCCAATAATAATTGTCGGCAACAAAATTTTTAGAATTTTTTTCATAGTAATGATTGATATAACACATCTATTTTTTTCGATAACACTTGCACATTATGAACTTTCTCTGCTCTTTCACGTGCTTTTTTTGCATAGACTAACCGTTTTTGCGGAGATAGAATAAATGCTTTCATTGCCTCCTTCAATGAATGAAAATCTCCAGGTCCTACGATAACCCCGGCATCTCCTATATTTTCAGGTATTCCCCCACTAAAGGTGGTCACAATAGGAAGTCCCGTTGCCTGTGCCTCAAGCAATGCAGTACAGTATTGTTCTTGATATGTACGCGTTGGTTTGCTTGGTGCCCAAAAAAGGTCTGCTTTTCTATACTCATCCGGCATGTTGTCGTAGGCTACTTCTTGAAACTCTACGTGTTTTGCTATTCTTAATTTTTTTGCAAGCGATTCCAAAGCATTTTTTTCAGAACCATTTCCAACAAATCGAAAAGTAAGATGAAATCCTTGTAGTTCTTCAATGAGTAATGTAGCGGCATAGAGAATTTCATAGACTCCTTTATAGACTTCCAGTCTTCCAGTAAATAAAATTGTAAAATCTTTTTTATTTGTACTAATTGTTTTAAAAAAGTCATTTCGAGGATAAAAAATATCAGTGTTAATGCCATGACTAATAACGGTTATCTTTTTTTCATCCGCTCCCTCAAGTAGTAATGTTTCCTTAGTTCGTTGGGTTAGTGCAATTATATGGTCTAGGTTTTCTCTGGCATTCTTTTTAAACGCTACTCTTCCTCTAATTCCTTCGCTATTAAAAGGTATATTCTCCAAAACAGTTGCAATAACCTTTTTTATATATCCTTTCTTTTTTGCAGTAATTGCCTGCTGGGTATAGTGAAAATATGTTTCTGCACTATGGACAATATCAAAACCTTTTAATCTTTCTTCAAGACCATACAAGTAATGAGCATCAATAAAAAGTCTGTTAACGACTGACATTTTTTTGGGAAATTCAGGTACATCCATAGGACTTGGGAGTTTTACAACTGGAAAAGCAAATTGTTCATGATATGGAGACAAAGATCCAAAAGCAGTTATGTCAAACTTGCTAGCTAGTGGCTCAAACAACTGCATTTCATATGCATTGAGAAATTTCCCTCGTATAATTGCAATCTTTTTTTTCATTCTTTTGTCACAATAAGCAAACTGGCCTTCTTTTTATATACAGAAAGTACACTCATATTGCAAGTAATCATACTATCTATTTCTATGGGACATACACATTCCTCCTCCTATACTCCGGGCTCAATTACTATACAAATATCTGTAACTATTGTATACTCTACATAGCAAAAATACGAGAGGTGCCATCCTAAATTGATCCTATGATTTCACTCATCAAATCTACATTTTACAATGAGAAAAAAACTAAACAGCAATTAAGTAAATTTCTACAAACAGCTACAATCCTTAGTTTTTCAAAAGAATGTATGGCTTTTGAAAAAAACTTCTCTTCTTGGCAAGGTCGGAAACATACGCTGGTTGTTAATTCGGGAAGCAGTGCAAATCTAGCAATTATTCAATCGCTGCTTAATTTGGGTAGGTTAAAGAAAGGTGATGCTATTGGTTTTTCTGCAGTCACCTGGTCAACCAATGCCATGCCTCTTCTCCAATTAGGGTTGAAACCAATCCCAATTGATGTTGAACTTGATACGTTAAATGTATCATCAAAAACAGTGACACAGGTCATCAAAAAACATCGATTACAAGGACTATTTCTAACAAATCTTCTTGGTTTTTGTGCTGACATTGATGAAATTGCTCAACTGTGTAAAAAAAACAAGATTATTCTTATTGAAGACAACTGTGAATCTCTCGGAACAATATATAAAGGAAAAAAACTTGGAAACTTTGGAATTGCCTCAACCTTTTCATTTTATGTAGGACACCACATGTCAACAATTGAAGGCGGGGCAATCTGTACAGATGACGAAGAATTAGCAACCATGTTAGCTGTTGTCCGAGCACATGGATGGGATAGAAATTTAGAACTTTCCAAACAAACAAGTTTACGTAAACAGTTTAAAATAAATTCTACCTTTTATTCTCGATACACCTTTTATGATTTGGGATATAATCTTCGACCAACAGAAATATGTGGATTTTTAGGAAATACACAACTGCAATACCTTCCTCAAATTATCCAAAAACGCCAGAAAAATTTTCTTACCTTTGCCCAAAAAATATACTCTCAAACAGACAAGTATTATCCAATTCATTTTGATCATCTAGATACTGTTTCTAATTTTGCTGTACCTGTAATTTGTAAAAGTACCGAAGTAAGAGAAAAACTAGTGAAAAAGTGCAATGGAAAAGTTGAGATTCGTCCTATTGTTGGAGGAAATATGACTCAACAACCTTTTTTCAAAAAATATATTGCGACATCGTACAACCTTCCCAATGCGACATACATTCACAATAATGGATTATACTTTGGGAATAACCCAGATCTTACAGCTCAAGAAAAACAAATTATTACCTCTCTCTTTAGTTAAGACAATATGAAAATTCTTCTTATCCATCCTTTTATACAACTCGGTGGAGGAGAACTTGTTATCCTTCGTCTTGCAAATTACTTTGTAAAAAAAGGATACACAGTCGGAATTGCGTGTTGTTTTGTAAATAATCAATTTCTGGATACTATCGATACACGGATAACGTTTTATACTCCTCCTGCTTTTATTGCTCATTTTTGCCAACAACAAAGGCTCTTTCTCGCTACCATTGGTTTTTTTATATTACTGATACAGACAACACTTTTATCATTCTCTTTTGATATCCTTTTTCCCCATAATTTTCCAAGTATTTTTTTTGCTGCTATTGGAAAATTCTTTTCCAATAAGAAAATCTTATGGGAATACAATGAAGGAGCACAGCTGCCCAAGAGCTTAGCCTTTCTTGAAGAATTTTCAGCAAAACAATCCGATGAAATGATTGTGCTAGATAATAAAAATAAAAAAGTAGCAAAAAAACGATTTCAGAAAAATGCTTCGGTTATTCGACCTGGTATAGATTTCACCTATTGGTCAGGCAAAGCAGTAAAAGATAAAAAGTATAACAACAAAACAATTCTTCTATCTGTGGGAAAACTACATCCACAAAAAAATCAGATCCTTTTACTTGATGTGTTGGTACAAGTTTTGCCCAAAATTCCCTCCCTTCATCTCGTATTAGTAGGGACAGGACCTGATTTTGAGCGTATTACAAGAAGAATACATGAATTACACCTAGAGAAGTATGTTACCTTAACAGGAAGTATCAGCAATCCACAACTTCGTAATTTGTATCACTCTGCATTTCTTGTGTGTTTTCCAGCATTAGACCAAACATGGGGGTTAACACCTTTTGAGGCTCTCTGTCAACAAACAGTCAGTATTGTCTCCTCAGAAGCAGGAGCAGCAGAAGTCCTATCTCCCAACAAAATCGCACTCATTGCAGATCCGACAAGTGAAGACTTTTCAAAAGAAATTATAAAAGCATATAGAAATAAAGCAACCTTAATGAAAATAGGGAAAAAAGGATATAGATATGTTAAAGAAAACCTTACTTGGGAGAATTTTTATGAAGGTGTTGAAAATGTGATGCAAAAAAATCTCATCAATAAGAGAGTGATTTCGTCACCCTCTCTTCAGTAGCAAATTTGCTGTATAGGAATTGAGCAAAAAAAGTTTTACTACTCTATGAATAATAAAAAACTTAAAAGGAATCTGTGTTTTATTGAGATCTAGTGCAAGTCTTATCAAAAATTTTACTCTAAGAGTACGCAGTGTATCTAAAAAAGTATAACTTCCCTTTTGCATATAAATAATAGATCCATCAACTCCAATTTCTTTGAAATTATTACTTGTTTATA
>CAZRBN010000032.1:5522-14802 GCA_964598355.1 uncultured Gammaproteobacteria bacterium | reverse complement strand
GTCAAAGGAAGCTCCCTCAACTTTACCTTTTTCTGCTACGAAGTGAATTTTTGCTGCTATTAAAGCTGCCATTGCATCTTGAGCCTCAGCCCCAAACACTTTTAACACAGGAGCCATTTCTTGAAGAATATTAAATGCCTTATTTGCATCTTCTGAGTTTTGCAAACCATTACATTCACCCTGTAAACTTAGCAAGACATCATTTATAAATTGCTCACGTTGGAAAACTCTATCACTTGGTTCTTGCCCTGCTAAATATTTGTTATAAAAAAGTGCAGCTCCTCTCACCGTACTACTATTGATATCTATAGGGTTAACAGATTCCAGAAAACCTTTGGTGCTTTCTTCAAGAGCTGTATCAAGAGTTATGGTATTATCAGTTAAATGTAAGCTTTGCAATACTTTTACTGCTGCAGAAGCATTTTCATTACCTCCAGTAGCCTTTCTTTTCAAACCCTCAACCCAAGATGTAGTTCCCTCTTCCCAATGCTTCCATTGCCCAGCAAAAGATATATTTGGATATTCTTTCTTATAATATGCAATTCTCTCTCCTGTAGAACCAGCTTCAAACGCTTTAATAATATCTGGAGGAATAAAGGCACGGACATCAGGTATACTAGATCCTTTTCCCCCTAAATCTTCATGATCTGTATAAATACGTTTTGTAAGCCCATGACTTTCACGAAACTTTTGTATTTCTACTACCCTTTCTGGATTTGACCGATTTTCAACTCTTTCAGCTGCTAACATGTATTTATTATAACCATTACTCTCCTAAGGAATCAAACAGAATAATAGTATAGATGCGCTTATCTTTGTCATCCCGGACTCCACTCATTACTTATATAGGAGTACTTGCTACATAGTAGCGACGCCTGATCAAGTCAGGAATGATAAAGGGGTAAAACCTTGATTGAGAAAAAGTTATCCTCTTTGGCGAGGGCGGGATGTAAAAATAGGAGTATGTTTTTTTAGAGGCTTTTTATCAAGAGCATCAGCAGCTCTTGTTTGTCTTGCAGGATTTGTACAGTGATTAATATCAGCAATATATACTCTGCGCGCTTCAGGTGCTGCTAGCTGGGAAGGCTCTGATATTCCTACCCCTACACTATTTGCAAGTTGTCGCACATATGGAGGCAGTGGGTCTACTTCCATGCCTGGATAAAGAAGTTCTTTGGTCTCCAGATCACGCCATTGTCCCCCTTCATCTTGATAAGGAAAAATAAGTTTCTCAGATTGACTGCTATCCATAACAAGCTCAAATAACCAAGGTGGTAATTGACGCCAATATGGAAAGTTTTTCTCGCCTGCACTCATATTAATCACCAACTATAAGTTATCATAGCTGGGGAATTGCCAAAAAATTGTAAGAAATGAGGAAGAGAAAGAGGACTACGTACGGGTCTGAATATAGTGAGTAGCTGCTTTAAGAACCTTTGGGGTATCTGCACCTAAATTTTCTCTATTGTACCCTGGTTTGGGAAATGACTCAGTGTCACGTTGAGTTATATCACCTTTTCTGTCTACACCTGCTCCTTGTATGCTTGGTTGTTTGTCTGTCACATTATACTGGTCTGGATCCGGCCTTTTCATTGCAGGCAGTCCAACCAGGGTTGGCTTATCTGCTTCAGCAGCCAACGTACCTACCGCTGGACCAGAGATAGTAAACGTTATTTCAGCAGCCTTAGCTAAACCTTGCAGAACGCCTGGTTCTGCATTTAATGCATCTGCTGCGTTTTTTCCAATAGTTCTATCTGTTAGTGGACCTAAAGGCGATTTATCTAGTTGAGGAGGTACTGCCTCTAGAACTGGTTGGGTAGTACCTAGATCTTCAGTTGTTGGATTAACAGGCAATGGAGCACCTGGAGTTGGCTTCTCTTCTGCATAGAAACTATCAAGACTGAGTACGTCTTTGAGCATGTCAAAAAATCCCATACATATATGCTACAAAAATACTGAAAGTTGTGCAATGAGGATTTTAAGAAGGGGTTATTGTCCAAGTACTGTTTGAATTGCTTTTTCAAGCTGAGTATCATGAGCTGGATCTTTTGAATCTAAATCAACTTTGGCATCAGGAGTAAGTCCATTTCCATTGACACCTGTCCCAACCCATGTTCCATTTGGTGTTAACCATTTTGCAATAGTCACATGCAGTCCTGCTCCACCACCTAAGTCAAGTGCTTGCTGGACTGTTCCTTTTCCAAAGGACTGTTCGCCGACAATCTTTGCCCGACCATGGTCTCTGAGTGCTCCTGAAACAATTTCTGCTGCAGATGCAGATCCACGATTTACCATGACAACCATAGGAATGTTATTTACTAAAGAGCCTTGTCTATTAACTGAAAGCGTTGTTCGCTCACCACTTGCATCTTCTTCCATAACAACAGAAGTACCAGGAGCTAAGAATTCACCTGCGACAAATTGTGCATCAGTCAAATATCCTCCCGGGTTATTTCTCAAATCTAAGATAATCCCCTTTACTGTTCCGTCCTTTACTTGAGAAGCAAATGAATTCACTAAATTTTGGAAATCTTCATTTGTTTTATCTCCAAATTGAGAAAGTCTTACATACATCACAGAGGTATCTGCTACCGAAGTACCTCCCAACTTCACACTATCTACATCTTTTGCTTTCTTCACCCACCCAACAACGCTTTTTACGGTAATTGTTCCACGAGTTATTGCTATTTCACTCGTCTGTTTTTCATCTTTATGAAGAACAATCAAGGTAACTTTTGTTCCTTTAGGACCACGAATTTTTTCAACTGCCTGCTGAATAGTCCATCCATCTGTTGCTTTTCCATCTACACCAACAATCATATCCCCGGCTTTGATGCCTGCTTTTTCTGCAGGACTTCCATCAAGGGGAGCAACAATAATAACATGACTATCCTTCATACCAAGTTCTGCACCAATACCCTCAAACTGCCCTGCCATTTGTTGTTGGAAAGATGTTTGTTGTGCCGGAGGCAAAAACATCGTATATGGATCGCCAACAGCACTTACCATACCTGAGATAGCACCATACAGCATTTTCTGAGGATCAATTGCCTTTTTATTATAGTAATTCCCTGCTAATTTATCCCATACTGTCCAAAAAAGATTAAAATCGACGGCAGTTGGTGTCCCTGTTGGAGGTTCACGGTTAATGATATTAACACTTGGCTTGTAGTGGCTCCATTGCCAAGATAGTTGATATCCTCGTACGAAGTATCCACCGATAAAAGCGATCAAAACAATGAGGAAAATTTGTAACTTTTTTGGAGTCATAGAGGCATTATACCCAGCTCGCTATTAACTTGTCTAGCATTGAAATTCCATAAAGGTTAGAAAATAAATAGTACATTGTTATATTGCTAAATTGCTAGATTATTGCAAAAAGAATCATACTAAACACTACATATTGATTTGCGTGGTAGTAACTGTGAATAAAAAAAGATATAAGAAATGAGGCAACGTACTAACTGAAAGTAGGATTAAACTCGTGCGACGAATGGCATAAGAGCCAAATGTCGAGCATGTTTTACAGAAGTAGTAACTCTTCTTTGATGCTTTGCACAAAGTCCGGTTCGAGCTCTTGATAAAATTTTCCCTCGCTCTGTAACAAATTTTTCCAAAGATTTAGTATCTGAAAACCATGGTTCTCGTTTTTCGTCACAGTAAAAGCAATTCTTTGGTGATATTATTTTTTTAACTCTTTTTTGTGTTACTCTCTTTTTCATATTATTTTACTTAGAAAGGTATGTCATCTGCAATTTCTTCAGATGTCATTGCTTCCTCTTGTGCAACTATTTTTGAACTTTCTGTATGCTCATCCTGAGTCTTTGGTTCATTTGTCCCTTTTGTCTCTTCTGTGGATCCCCCTTCTCTTCTGCTATCCAAAACCATCATGTCATCAATGACTATTTCTGTTGTATTCTGCTCTGTGCCATCCTGCTTTGTGTATTTTCTATATGCAATTCTTCCTTCAACAAAAACTTTTCGTCCTTTTGAAAGAAGCTGACTACAAAGCTCTCCCAACTTATTCCATGCGACAATCTTATGAAATTCAGCGTCTTCTTTTTTCTCTCCTGTATCGGTTGTCCAAGACCTATTGGTCGCAATACCAAATGTACAAACTGCTGTCCCTGTAGGGGTATATCGCAATTCTGGGTCTCGTGTTAAATTTCCAATCAATTGAACTCTATTCAAACTTCGTGCCATATCCTATTTTGTTCTAATAAGTAAATGTCTTAAAACATTATCATTTTCCAAAAGTCTTTTCTCAACGTCACTTACCATTGTTTCTGCTTCTAAATGTAAATCAAAATAGTGCCCTGTTAAATCTTGACCAATTCTGTATGCCAATGCTTTACTTCCCCAATCCTCTTCTTTCGTAATTTTTACCCCTTTTAACCATGATTTGACAGTATCTAAGAGTTTCCCTCTTTCGGATTCTGACAGACTTGGTTTGAAAACAAGAACTAATTCGTATGTTCGCATGTGATGTATTTTACCATGAAAATTGAGTACAAAACAAGAGGTAAGTAAAAATCCTCTCTTAAGCTCTTCTTACATAATTTTGTAGATCTCTTGACCCTTCTTCTATACAGTAGCTTGCATGACTGAAACTCTCATGGACAAAATCCAGCGAACCACAACCCAACGCTATGGAATTCATCAAGGCACTGCATTTTTAGACTTTTCAGTAACGAGAACAGCCGTAAAATCGACAAGAGAAAGTCCATGGATGGCATCAGATACATTTTGGAAAATCCAACCATTTGCTGAAAAAGGAAAACCTCAACCTTATCCATCTGCTCGGAGAAGTCAAACGCCTGAAAATGCGTTGGTAACTAAAGGTCGTCCAAGAAAACGCTCGCTCTATAGTTTTTAAAAAAGAGCCACTATAACACAATAATTACCTACTTCTTATACAGTCCCCACAGAAAAGTAGAGAATAAGATAGGCTATGACAATCGAAGAATTAGGTATACCTTCTCTCTACAGAGACAGCAGCAACGTTATCCCTCCTAGCCCACGAGGAACCTATCTAGGGCGCGTGCAAGAACCTTATGCCCAACCCATTACGGAAAGAGAATTAAATGAAGGTATTCTTGTAAGACGTATGGTGTGGATACGAGCAGCTGCTGAGGCGTTTGGGGAAAAAGAAGAAAAAAAAAGAGCATCTGGAAATCAAATAAAAACCCCTCACACCACAAGCTAGAATTGACAATAGTCTCTCATAAAGAGTATACTATAAGATATGACAAAGATATTTGATAGGCTTATGCCTTATAATTTTTCGCTAAGAAGCACAGGAAGAAGAGAAAGAAGACCTCTTCCTGCGGGAGAGTTAGGCAAATTTTTGCAAGATGAAAGATTTACAAAACTAACAGATCGATTGAAAACTGATGAAGAAAGCAGACTTACCCAAAAAATTATTGATAGTTTACCAGTATTCCCTTACCCTGAAAATACAGCAATGCCCCTTGAAATGAAACGATCCCTTTTTATGCAATCACTTTTGTCAACAGAAATTCTTCTGCAAGAATTTGGGTTTACAGAACCAGAAATTGCTCAATCTTATCTTGATTCACATGAAGGTCTGTTTAGAGCAAATGAACAAAGATTACAAGTAACAAAAAACTTTATTGTTGCTGTTGTAGAAGCAAAAAAGGAAAAATCTTATCCAACATCTACATTCTCAGCAAACCCTAATAATCAAAAGCGTGTTTCATTTATAAGGCAAGCTACAGTCTACGATATTGTTTCCCAATTACCCACTGCTACTACTTCTGTAGAAGAACTATTAGCCAAACTTCCACCTGATGCATTTTTACCAAATACTAACACAACCCAGAAGATACAAGCAATTCGTGACACAATCAAAACTCTTGTTGACTGGAAAGTTATTAGACATAGTCCTGTTACATTACCACCTAGAGAACGAAGAACTATAGTTAGAAGGGAAATAAATCGTGGAGCAATGAGAGGACAAAGGATTTCAACAAAAGAGTTACAAGAGATAACAGGTGCTTCAAGAAGCACTATTGAAGAAGATATAAAACAACTAAGAGAGAGAGGAAGAATTCTGAGGGAACTAGCTAAAAAAGGTTTAACTCCTGAAACAATAAACTTACTCGATACACTTAAACGCATTGTGGACAAGTATCCAAATGAAGGAGGAAGACGTACAATCTCAGATAAGGAGTTGCTTGAGAATGTAAATGCTATTGAAGGCTTTGAACAAGTAAATATAAACCAACTTACTTATGCTTTAAAGAGATATGGTCGTAAATTCGATATTCCTCCACGAGTAACTGGAAAATTAAAAGATCGAGTAAGGGAACTTTTAACTACTGATGCAAACATGAGTAATGCTGAAATAGTCAAAAAGTTACAGGAGGAAGGCTTTGATACAGATCAAAAAAGAGTAGCTGTAACTGTCGCTAATTTAAACCGAATACGAAGAAAACCACGAACTTCTTAGGCTCCTATTTTAAATTCAACAACATCTCCATCCTGCACTATGTAGTCTTTTCCTTCTAGTCGCGCTTTTCCTTTTTCCCGTGCTCCCTTCCACCCTTTATTCTCAACAAAATCATTATATCCAACAACTTCTGCTTTAATAAATTTTTTAATAAAATCTGTGTGAATTTCTCCTGCTGCAAGAGGTGCAGTTGTCCCTTCTTTTATTGTCCATGCACGCACTTCCTTCTCCCCTGCTGTTAAAAAGCTCATTAAACCCAATGTGGAATATGCTTTTTGAATAAGTCGCTCTAAGCCTGACGCACTAAGTCCTAAGCCATCTAGGTATTCTTTTTGCTCGTCGTCTGTAAGTCCTGCTAATTCTGATTCAATTTGTGCACAGATAACAACTACTGAATCTTTTGGTTTGTTAAGAAGCGTTGCATAATTGTTCGTCATTTCTTCTATTTTTTCAGGTGTGTAATCCTTTTCTGCAACATTGAGAACAACTATTTCTGGTTTGAAAGTAAGTAACATCAAGTCAATAACTGCTTCTTTTTGCTCATCTGATAAGACAACGTCATGAGCTCTTTTCCCACCATTAAGTGCCTCAATCAAAAGCTCTGCAACTTGCTTCTTCGACAATTCTATTTTTCTATTTTCAAGAGTTTTTTGCAGAGTTTGTAAATCGGCCAGAATAAGCTCTGTTGTAATGGTGTCATAATCTGTTTTTGTGTCAGTACTTCCCTCTCTAATAACATTTTCATCTTCGAATGCTCTAACAACATGAGCAATCACCTTCACTTCCCTAATGTGGGATAAGAATTTATTCCCCAAACCTGCACCTTCTGAAGCACCTTTCACAAGTCCTGCGATATCAACAAATTCAACAGTCGCAGGTTTGAGCGGAGGCAATACTAATTCGTCATTGCGAGCTGAAGGCGAAGCAATCTCTCTTGCTGTAATCTCTGCCAAAACCACCAAACGTTTGTCCGGCACGGCAACAATTCCCACATTTGGCTCAATCGTAGCAAAAGGATAATTTGCAGCCAAAGCCTGCTGCTTCTTAAGAAGCGCATTAAACAACGTCGACTTTCCAACATTAGGAAGGCCAACAATTCCAACAGATAAGTTCATAGTGGCATTCATTATACCAAGAAGCTAAGTAAAACGAAATAAATAGAAGGTAGCCATTCTATTCTACCTTTCCGGTAAAAATTTCAGCCCAATCTTTTTTCATACTTTTCTTATCAGTTTTACAAATTCCCAGTCTATACTCACATTTATGGCTGTTTTTTCAGTACTTGGGCTCGTCATCATTCTCATCATTTTGTGGGATGCATTTGAAACGATTATTCTTCCAAGACGAGTTAGCAGAAGAATTCGTCTTGCGCGCATATTTTATCGGACTATATGGAGGTTTTGGACAAAGAGGGCAAGTCATATAAAGAATACTGCTGAAAAAGAATCATATCTTGGTTACTTTGGACCACTTTCTCTTATTCTTCTCTTAACATTTTGGGCAATCGGTCTGGTTATTGGATACGCGCTCATTAACTTTGGACTTAGCATTCCACTCACTGGTATTGATGGAAAATGGGATTTCCCAGGGTATTTATTCGCGAGTGGCGCAAAATTTCTTCCACTCGATTTTTCCGATATTGTACCAACAACAGCAGTCGGACGAATTTCCTTTATTATAGAAGCTGCCACTGGATTTGGATTTTTTGCCGCATTGATCACCTATTTGCCAGTAATATATCAAGTATTTTCTCGGCGTGAAGTTAATATTAACCTCCTTGATCCTCGTGCGGGATCCCCTCCAAGTGCAGTCCATCTTCTCAAACAATATTCTGGAGAAAACATCAAAAGCTCTTTGATTCCTTTGTTTGAGACCTGGGAAATTTGGTGTGCCGAACTCTTGGAATCTCACCTTTCTTATCCCGTTCTTGCGTATTACCGTTCTCAGCATGATAACGAATCTTGGATTTCTGCACTCCTCATGATTCTTGATGCATCGGCACTTGTTTTAGTAGGAGTGAATGGTATTCCACCAGATAAAGCAAAATTCACTTTTTCTATGGCACGTCATGCAGTCATAGATTTAACGCAAAACTTTTTCCTAACGCCACAAAACCCTCCGCATGACCGGCTTTCAGAAGAAGATTTTCAAAAAATGGTATCCATGCTCCAACAACACAGAGTGTATCTAAACAAAGGAAAAGCAGCAGAGCAAAAGCTCAAAGAATTACGCCACAGTTATGAACCCTACATTCAAGCACTGTCCAATTTTTTTCTTATGCCTATTCCCCCATTCCTTCCAACAGCAGAAACCAAACAACAAGATTAGTAGAGACCAAGGCCTCTGCTGCAAGCACCCCAGGGAGCCCATCCACGCCGAGCCTGCAACATTTTTCCTCTTGAGATTTGCTCTTCTCTGGATGCATTGGAGGGTTTGCCTGTCCCCCCAACACTCTCCCATGCACCTTGGCTAAATTGCAATCCTCCAAAGTACCCGTTGCCTGTATCATCTGTCCAATTACCATGCGATTCACACTGAGAGAGGCTATCCCATACATTGTCACTAGTTGGGTTGGCAGTGGGCATAGGTGTGGGTATAGAAGTTGGGGTTGGAGTAGCAGTAGGTAAAGGCGTTGTTGTTGGTATAGGAGTTGGAGTTTCCGTAGGTTTGACCACTTTTTGAGCGAGAACTTTTTTGTGATGTGTTTGCGAAAAAGATACTGCTCCATATACATACCGCAGAAGAAAAAGCAGGACAATAACAAAAAGAAGCGAAAACAAGACATCTTCCGCCGAACAACTACAACAA
>CAZRBN010000032.1:0-5512 GCA_964598355.1 uncultured Gammaproteobacteria bacterium | reverse complement strand
AAACAAGAGTCAAGCGGACAAGGGATGAATATATCCTTTCCATCCGAAGCATTATACCAAATGAGTGCAAGGTTCCTTTAATTATTTTTTACCAAAAAGTCCAAAGAAAAAATGAGTAGTAACATTACTGACTGCCGTACTAACCTGTGTCATAGGAGAAGATGTTTGTGAAGATTCAACTTGTTGAGAATTGGATTGGGCTTGTAGGGACCCAACAACTGTATCATCATCTTTAAAATTTGTTTGTATTGGCTTTCGTACATTCTTAGAAGTAGTACGTCGTTGTCGGACACTTGGAACAGAAAGAAAATTCTCTAATATATTCTTTGTGATTTGTGAAAGAGGCTGACTATAGATATTTTGGTTATTAACAGGATTTTTTGTATTCATAAGCCCAAGAGACCACCAATTTGTCCCAGCATTAAATACTCTTGCTCCACTTGATGCAGTATATATAGTTGTATTCGACATTGTAACAGTCCCTGTATGCGTTGTCGCTGACGACGCAGCAACTTTGACAACACCGGAAGGAGCTGAGAACGAAGAATCAATATTGTCCCATTCATACCCAACAATGCCCGGAATTGACTGACCATTGTGCATGGTAGTCCCCTTGAAAATCCAGTTGGAACTATCTGCAACAATCCAAGAACTCCCTGATTGGGATGAATTAAACCAACAGCCAAGACAATACTGACCACCTAAAATTGCCTGTTCAGCATTATTTAATGAAGAGGGTGAGTATCTCCATGCAGAAGTAACTTGGGATTTATCAGCAAATGGGTTTGTATCGAATGGGTCTTTTTGCCAACTATTTTTATATGATGTCACTGTTCGTGCAGTTACACCTGCTGTTGATGATTCCAAACGCACAATCCATTCCATGGTGTTTGCAGCAAAGACTGCAAGATTGACTCCTTTATCAACTGCTGCTTGGAGATTGTTTCGCATTTGTGGTGACCAATACTCACTGTGTCCTGCAATAATAATGCCTTTTCTGTTTGACAAATTTGTAATGCCCTTATGTAAGTCAACGTCACTAAAGTAATTAATATTATAGCCATTCTGCTCAAGCCAATAGATCATTGGATACTCCCATAAATAACTTACACCCTGTCCATGGCCTTGATACGGCTTATTGTAAGAAACTTGTACCCCTCCTGCCGTAACTTTCTCATCGAAAGGTAGTTTCGTAGTCGTAAGATTTTCATAGAGGCTTACTCCTCCCCAAGAATTGTAGGCAGCATCAGTATTTGTAGAATCGATAAAAGCAAAATCACCAGTTTGTGCTCCTGAAGTAACAATGAAGCGTATATACCCTTGCTTCCCTGCTGAGGAAGTTAATTTGACAAGATACATGCCGGAGACCCAATCAGAGCCTGTTTGGAGAGAAAAGCTTACTGGCCAATTTGCTTCAATAAGCCCAGTCGTGGCATTCATGGGTTGAATGGCATAAAAATGTCCTGAAATATTTTGAATTGTTTTGATGAGTCTTGCTCCTATGCCCCTGTAATATCCAAACCGGAAAACTTCTGCAGAGAACGTTGGTGCTGTTGTACTGACAGCAAATTGAATAGTGTTCCCTGGAGCAACACTTGTCGAAAGACCATACCCTTCAATATCTGGAGTTCTGAAACTTGAGGTATTATAGATGGCTGCGTTTGTTAGATACCAAGTATATGTCCCCTGTTTTTGATTTTCTGTTTGAATAGGATTGAGCGTTGGAGTAGGTGTAATATCACTTGTTGGTCTTGGGGTAGGAGTAGTAGATGTGCAGTTAGGCACAGTAAATGTTGTATATGAACCATAAACACCCGTTCCATGTACAGCAACATTGACATATCCTATGTGGCCTACTCGCATCCATCCAGGCTTGGAAGAAGGAGGAATAGAGAAAGGTGAAGTTACACTGGACGTTGAAAGAGGATGGGTTGTCCCATCTTCAACATATCCCCATTGTAAATCATACAGCATACCACTTTGTCCATTCCATGTTGCATTCACGTATGCACCACCTACTGTCTTTGGTTGACAACCAGTCATCAGAGAAAGGCCAAGTTGATTTATTGGTTGAGGTGGGATAGGATTCATCAACGCTAAGGCCACTCCCTTAACACTTTTTTGAGAGAGGTATGTACTCATTCGATACGAGCCAACAAGTACACCGATAACTAATAAAGGAAGTAGTATTGATACAACTTTTCGTTGTTTTAAGAGAAAGGAAAAAATCTGAGAGAGAGATTTAGTAAAAGTTTTTTTAGGTTTTTTCGCAAGTGAAGAATATTTTTTTACCTTTCCCATGTATCTTAGTATGTATGATGAAAAAAGAAAAAGTCAACAGCCTTGAAAAGAAAAATATAACAACCTACTTGTGATTAAAAAAACCGAAGAGAGGTTGTGTAAAGAAACGAGTAATTGGATTAATCGTTGAGCTAGGTGAAGGTGCATTACTGACTGCAGATTTTACCATAGAAGTACCGGATGAACCGGTTGGGAGGGAGGATGTAGTTTTCTGCCCCTGCTCTTCTTCAGGATTATCAAGACTTGATGGAATAAAATAGAGTGGGATTTCTGAAGAGTTACCTTTTTTATACAAAGAATTAGATACAGGAGGATTTGTTCCATGAATCATTCTATACAAAATGTTATTTGTCATTGTTCGTAGCGCATCGGAAGGTATTTTGTATGGATAATTTGATAATCCATGAGACCAACTTATTGTTCCTGCATTGAAAATTATATTCTTTGTGCTAAGTTCATCAAGAACAGCGTGAGCAGTAAACTGCTGGCCACTTTGAGAAATAAAGGGTGAGGAGCCAATGAGAGTAATATGGTCTGAAGGCATTATACTTCCATCGTTAGGAAATTGAGAGTCTATTTCTAACCCAAGGATTCCATGTATTGCATCTCCATCTTTTAATCCTGTACCAGTATAAATCCAATTTGAAGTATTTGTTGCAATAAAGTTGCCGTATTGGCTATAGTTACCTCCACCAATTGGATACATCGCTTTCAATAACGTATCTTCAGGATTACTAACAGGTGCTGCTCTCCATAAGGTTGTTGTGAGAGATCTACTTGGGTTATTCGGTGTGTTGTACGGGTCATAGGGGCGAGGATTTGAAAAATCCTTATATTCAACAATAAACCTGTCTGCTTTTCCCTGAAGATCGGGAAGGGTGCGAGTCTGCCAATATAAGTCATTTGCTGCGAAGAATGCAATGCTTACCCCATTTGCAACAGCTTCCTCAATTTTTTTCCGCTCTGAAAAACTTACATATTCATCGTGCCCTGCCACAATATACCCTTTGTAATTCAGTAAATTCGTCTTGCTTTGGGCTACTGCATTATTTGTAGTATATGCCACATCATAGCCCTGCTCTTCTAAAAATGCCAGCATTGGATACATCCAATAGAATAAATGACCAGTACCATAATTTTGGAGATACGGTCTATTAAAAGAAGCATAGAATGCCCAATATGGCGCTGTCCCTGACCCAGTGCTTGGATAGAGACGATAATTTTGATAAAAATTTGTACCTCCCCACAAATTATAGGCCTGATCAGTATTAACTGGATCTTCAAGCACTAAATCTGCTTTCCTTTGGTCATCTCTCACGATAAATGGTACTCCCCACTGGTAGCCATGGTTATTTTCCGTTAACTTTACCATATAGATACCACTTGTAAATCCTTTCGTAGGGATTTGATTGGTCATCGCCCAATTCGCATCGGTAATGTATGTTTCTTGACCGTTACTATCTTTTACATCTTTGGCGGGATTTGCATTAGGACTAATAATACAATGGAAACAATTAATTGGATTTGATTTATTCACGGATGGATCATAATATCCCTGCTGTATCCCCTTATACCCCGTTATTTTCCACATAAGTCTTCCGCCTTTTCCTCCATAATATCCCAGTCTATATAATGCAAATGTAAACGTATCTCCAGCTTCTTTCACACTAACAGCTAAGGGAACAACTTCTCCCTTATTCACGCTTTCTGCACCTACATATGCTTGAATTTCACCATGGAGAGCAGGTTTTGTCATTTGCCAATCGCTCGTACCTGGAAAAGCATTCTCTTTCTGAACAGGATTTACCGAAACAGTATTGATTCCTAAGACTCTTGTTAATTGGTTACTCTGCTGAACTACAAAAATTGTGCACGCGATACTAATAACCACACAAGCAGTTAAAAAAATGTTTTGAGGAGCTTTTCTTGAAGAACCTTTTTTCATGTAAACAGATATATGAATATATTCATGTAATTACGGGCGTTTGTCAATATAACAATGGGACAGAAAAGAAATATTAGGATGCAGCTTCTTCTTTAGCAGGACGCAAGACTTTAAATGATAAAGAGAAGCAAATAAGTGTAAAGAAAATACCTACCAAGAAAATGGAGGGAATGTATATTGTTGCAACAAGTCCCCCAATAATCGGCCCAAAGATTTGCCCAATACTCATATAGGAAGCATTGAGACCCATGATTGACCCTTGCGATTTCTCATCTGTTTCCTGAGAAAGAATTGCTTGAGTAAGTGGCTGAACAATGGAATTTGCCATTGCGAGAATGACACATGCAATGACAAAGACGAATAGTGAATGACTGAAAAACATTATTAAGAATGCGATCGCAACAACAAAAATATTGACTGAAAATGCACGCTTTAAGCCGAGGAATTTTGTCACTCGTTGCACCAGCAGAAGCTGACTAATCAAACCAATCAAACCAAATAGGACAAATAACACAGATATCTGTACATCAGAAAGCAATAACACTTTTTTTGAGAAAGGCTGGAATCCGTACATAATAGAACACGCAAACGCTAAAAAGTAGACAAAGGTAATAAGTAAGGTTGCCCCAACTCCAGGGTCAAATAACATGTGCCACAATTTACTAAAATCAAACAATTTACCCTGATGCACTTGTCCAATATGCTTATTTGTTTCCGGTAGGAAAAGTATGGTAATGATTGCTGCAATAAGCGTAATGACACCGGCAATAATAAATGGGAGAGATGGTGAAATGCCAACAGTGAGAGCAGAAATAGCAGGACCGACAACAAATCCAAATCCAAAAGATGCTCCAATAATACCAAATCCTTTTGCCCGATCTTCAGGCTTGGTCGTATCAGAAATAACAGCAGATGCAACAGAGATATTCCCTGCTGTTAACCCGTCTAATCCTCGCGCCAAGAATAAGAAAATGGCATTAGGAGCAAATGCCTGCATAAAAAATGAGATAACTGTTCCAACAATAGAAATAATAAGAAGTGGCCGTCTGCCATATTTATCAGAAAAGCGTCCAATTACTGGTGTTGCAATGAATGAACAAACGGAGAAAATGGAAAATAACATGCCATTTTGGAAATCAGAAAGTCCAAAATGCTTGGAGTATGAGTATAAAATAGGAATAACAATGCCGTACCCTAAGGCATTCACAACAGCAATAAGCGCGATGATAACTAAGTTGCGATTTCCAAACATTGAGAATTCATTAT
>CAZRBN010000031.1:7556-15067 GCA_964598355.1 uncultured Gammaproteobacteria bacterium | reverse complement strand
CTTATCAGTATTGTCGTAACACTTTTTCTTTTTTTTCTTCCTAAGAAAGTATTTGCTGTTACAGTAAGCATTAACAAATATCCCTCTATTATTACCGATTCTTCTACCTCTATCCAAAAAAACAACTGGTATCTACGTGATAATAGTTTCTGCGGTATGGTTAGGTATTGGTAGAGTTATGGTAATTAATTGTGATATACTTTTTGTCTATAAATATAGATTTAAAAGAGATGGATAAGACAATACAAACGAATAATTTTGAAGAAACACAAAAAATCGGTGAAGAATTTGCTTCCCACCTGGAAGGTGGAGATGTTTTGTGTCTTCAGGGAGATTTGGGAGCAGGAAAAACAACATTTATGCAAGGTTTAGCAAAGGGGTTGGGGGTAACACATCGGATTATTTCTCCAACGTTTATTATTATGAGAAAGTATGAAGTACCAAGAATCAAGAATCAAGAATCAAGAATCAAGCTGTTGTATCACATTGACTTGTATCGGACAGCAACAGAAGATGATTTGAAAGGCTTAGGTATTCCTGAAATTTTGGAAGAAAAAGATGCCATTGTTGCTATTGAATGGTCTGAGAAGTTAGGTCTGTTATTACCAAAAAAGAGATGGGAGTTAGACTTTGAGTGGATTGATGAGAATACAAGAAAAATTGTTATTAAAAAATTAACCTAAAAGATGATAAAGCACCTAGCATTAAGCGACTGGGTTTGGATCGTAGCTACTGGCTGAGTTTAGAAATTAGAATAATTAGAAAATTATGAATACTAATCTTACAAAAGCTATAGAAACTTTGCAGTCTGGTGGAATTGTTATTTTCCCAACAGACACTGTGTATGGAATTGGATGTCTTCTGGACAATGAAGATGCTCTCAAGCGACTTTTTACAATTCGTAATAGACCAGAGGAAAAAGCAGTATTAGTAGTTGTTGATAGTATAAAAATGGCCCAGGAATATTTGCTGCCTATTCCTCAAGATGTTCGTTTACAATTAATGGATAGATACTGGCCAGGAGGTTTGACTATTGTTTTGCCATGTAAAACAGATAAAGTTCCTGCAATTGCACGAGGAGGAGGATTGACGTTGGGAGTTAGACAAACTAACCATCCTGTTCTATTACAAATTCTCAAGGAGTTACAAGTACCATTGGTCGCTCCATCTGCCAATTTTGCAGGGGAGCCAACACCAAAAACGTTTGAAGAAGTGAATAGAAAATTAATAAGTATGGTTGATTATGTTATTGATGTCCCTTGTGGAGGAGATAAGCCATCCACTATTATTGACTGCTCGGTAACGCCCTGGAAAATTCTCAGGCAAGGAGCAGTGGAGTTTCCAACATCATTGTGAGCAGAGTGAAGCAATCTTTTGTCAGTATGAGATTCCTGTGTTCTGTTTTATAGAACTCGCAATGATAAACTATGAATAATGAACCTTGAACTGATAAACGTAAAAGTTAAAGATAAGGCAAAGCTAAGCTATCGATCTGGGTAAAACTATGAGTAAGAAACAGAAATTTCATTTTAAGAAAGGTGTTTTTACAAACAATAGAGGAGGAACCTTAAAGTTCTTAAATCTCTATTGTGAGCATTGTAAAATACATATTCTTTTGTATCAAAAGGATGGACCAGGTCATTTAAAAAGGTTGTATTTGGATAGAATTGTAGCACCTGATTCTTTTGTTGGTCTAGAAGAATTGGATATAAAAGATATCCCTCGTTTAGTTTGTCAAAATTGTGGAAGACTTATTGCCATACCTGATATATATAAAGAAGAGAATAGGAAAGTATATTCATTATTAAGCTATACATTTATACCAAAAATTGGTAAAGGAGAATATCCAGTAGAAAAAGAAAATCTATGAACAAAATATATATTGACACAACAAGTAATAAAGAAGTTATTGTTAGACTAACAATAGATGATGTTATTGATGAAATTCGTCAGGAAATTCACTTCAACCGTGGGCAAGTTGTTTTGCCGATTGTTGAATCTTTATTACGAAAACATGGTGTAAAGCCTGAAGAGTTGAATCAAGTTGAGGTTAATGAAGGGCCAGGATCTTTTACGGGTATACGGGTTGGGGTAAGTATTGCCAACGTATTAGCTTTTGCATTACAGATTCCTGTTAATGGAATATCCTTTGATAAAGAAAAAAAAGTTGTAGAACCAATTTACTAGTTCTAGATAATTGGGACTCGAAGTGATTTTACTATACATTCTTTTTGTGCACTCAATATCTCACTATTTTTTGCATTTAATACCTTCATAATCTTGTTGCAATGTGCTTCTTTGTATGGTTATACTAATTGAGTATGTTTAAGTTCTTTCGTCATTTTTTCTTACCTCATCATACCAATAATCACCGTGCTAAACTTCTTCATAATCAATCAATCTTTTTAGTTGTTCTCCTTTTAGTGGGAGCCTCATTTCTTTTTAATACTACCCGTCGTACTTTTCCAAATGTTTTGGGAGTTACCTCGGATATCTCAAATGAAGAGTTATTATTGTTGACTAATATTAAAAGAGCTGAAGTTGGGCTGTCTCCGTTGCAACTTAACGATCAATTAAATCGTGCTGCAGAAGGAAAAGCGCAAGACATGTTTACAAAGCAATATTGGGCTCATTTTGCACCAGATGGTACCAGTCCTTGGGATTTTATTCGAGGAGCAGGATATAACTATGTGTATGCTGGGGAAAATTTAGCTCGTGGTTTTACAACAGCGAAAGATACTATTAATGCTTGGATGGCAAGTCCTGACCACAGAGCAAATATGTTATCAGCTCACTACAATGATGTTGGATTTGCTGCTGAGCGAGGGAGGCTTCCGGGAGATGCAGATACGGTGCTTGTTGTTGAAGAATTTGGTAGCAGGCAAGTAAATCAGGCAACCAAAGTTCCACCTGTCGTTGCTCTTTCAGATACAGCAACAGTAAAGCCTACTCCAGAAGTAGCTGGTGCAACAGGGCAAAAAGATATTTCTCCTACACCAACTCCACTTCCACCCGTCTTATCAATTATAAAAAGACAACCAATTCTTAATAGTGCAACGATCGCTAAAGCAATTAGTCTTTTTCTCTTAGGAGTATTTTTAATTGTTTTTGCAATTGATATTATATTGACTGAACAGAGAAAAGCGGTTCGTCTTGCAGGACATAGTTTTGATCATTTGCTGTTCCTTTTAGGTATTTTAGCAATAGCAATTGGTGTTGGCGCGGGTGTTATTGTATAACGTATGAAAAAACATTTTGGATACTATGTTTCTTTTATTCTGATTATGGGAGCAGGTGTTGTTTCTGTTTTTCTGTCACAAGGAGATAAACAGTTACAATTGGATTTTGTTATGCTGTTAGCAGGCGCATATATTTTGTGGGGCCTTTTGCATCACATTATTCATCATAGTTTGAGCGTACGTATTGCTATAGAATATGCGGTTGTTGCTTGCCTTGGTGTTGCTGTTATCTTTTTTATCCTCAACGGAGGAATATAGATAACTATTGACTATTTATTAGTGACCATTTACTATTGTCTTTATTATGAAAGGTGTTATTTTAGCAGGTGGACTTGGAACAAGACTGTATCCTCTGACACACGTTACTAACAAACATTTACTTCCCGTATTTGATAAGCCGATGATTTTTTATCCAATTGAAACATTGGTGAATGCTGGAATTACCGATGTCCTTATTGTTACCAGTGGGCCTCATGTTGGACACTTTTTAAGTGTTTTGAAAAATGGAAAAGAATTGGGATTGACCCACTTGGAATACGCTTATCAAGAAAAGCCGGATGGAGGTATTGCCGATGCATTATCTTTGGCAAAAGATTTTGCAGATGGTGATAGTATTGCAGTCATTTTAGGAGACAATACAACAGATGCAAATATTTCAAATGCGGTAAAAGATTTCCATGAAGGAGCTATGGTTTTCTTAAAGGAAGTTGCAGATCCACGCCGATTTGGGGTTGCAGTATTTGACGAAAAAGATCCTAGTCAGGTTATTCAAATTGAAGAAAAGCCAAAAGAGCCAAAAAGTAATATGGCAGTAACAGGAGTCTATTTATACGACAATAAGGTCTTTGATTTTATTAGCAATTTGAAGCCTTCAGACAGAGGAGAGTTGGAAATTACTGATGTCAATAATATGTATATTGAAAAAAGAGAACTTCACTGGGCAAAATTAGAAGGTTTTTGGTCTGATGCAGGGACATTTACTAGTCTTTTCCGCTCAAGTAAGTATTGGGCTGAAAAGCAAGATGTCAAGTAATCTGCCTCATATACATGAATGCACATCCATCAAAGACAGTTCTGGAAGAAAAATTTTTTCGTATTATAGAAGTTGAAGTTGGAGAGAAGGAAGGAAAAAAAATATATCATAAAGTAGTAGAAGCAAATCCAACAGTCTCTATATTTCCCATCACAAACAAGTATGAAATTTATCTCATTGATCAATATCGTTACTTTTATGGGAAAAAAGTCTTAGGTGCAATATCAGGGAATATAGATAAGGGAGAGACAGCTTTGGTTGCTGCAAAAAGAGAATTAGAAGAAGAGACAGGGTTGGCAGCAACACAATGGGAATTACTTTCTCAGATAGAATTATCAAGAAGTGTTGTCAACAGAAAAGCCTATCTGTATTTAGCTCGAGATATCACTCTTGGGAAGGCTCACCCTGAAGATGATGAAGATATTACTTTAGTTAAAATACCTTTGAGTGAAGCAGTCGAAAAAGTCTTTAGTGGAGAAATTACCCATGCAGCGAGTATAATTGGTATACTTATGTTAGATAAGCTACGAAAGGAGAAAAGACTATAAGAGCTTGTGGTTCACAGTTGATAGTTTATGGTAATTTACTATTAACTGCGAACAAGGAACTAGTATTATGAAACTTTTAGTAACAGGAGGAGCAGGATTTATTGGCTCAAATTTTATTCTCTATTGGATGAAACATCATCCTGATGATGTCGTGGTGAATTACGACAAGCTTACCTATGCTGGCAATTTAGAAAATTTACGAGAAGTTGAGCATAATCCTAACTATTATTTTGTTAAAGCAGATATAACAAATCCCCAAGAAGTTACAAAAGCAATGGAAGGAATAGATACTGTTGTCCACTTTGCTGCTGAATCTCATGTTGATAGGTCTATTATGGACCCAGCTGGTTTTGTCGTGACAAATGTTACTGGGACACAAGTACTTCTTGATGCAGCACTCAAAGCTGGGGTCAAGCGGTTTCATCACGTTTCAACGGATGAAGTTTTTGGAGCATTGGAGTTAGGTTCCTCTGATCGTTTTTCTGAAACAACTCCATACAATCCTCACAGTCCGTACTCAGCAAGTAAAGCTGGCTCAGATCACTTAGTGCGAGCATATGCTGATACCTATGGACTTCCTGTGACGATTACTAACTGCTCAAATAATTTTGGACCATTTCATTTTCCAGAAAAAATGATTCCTTTGGCAATTACAAATATTTTGGAAGGAAAAAAAGTCCCTATGTATGGTGATGGGTTATATGTGCGAGATTGGCTGTATGTTGAGGACCATGCACGAGCAATTGAGAAGGTACTACTTGAGGGGAAAGTTGGGGAGACATATTGTGTGGGAGGACTCAGAAAAGACGCACAAGAAATTTCTAATTTAGATGTCGCAAAGAAAATTCTTGGCCTTTTAGGCAAAGACGAATCAGAAATTGAATTTGTTAAAGATAGACCGGGGCATGATAGACGGTATGCAATTGACTGGTCAAAAATTCATCATGAATTGGGGTGGGAGCCATTGCATGATTTTGATGAATGGTTAGCAAAGACAGTTGATTGGTATAAAGAGCACAAAGATTGGTGGATGGATGTGAAAAATGGGAGTTACATGGAATATTATAAAAAGCAATACGAAGAGAGATGATACATTGTCAGTTTGAAACAGCTACTACCCCAGACGCAAGCCTTCGTCATGTAACAGTGGGAGCAATTGCTTACAATACGGATGGAAAAATTCTCCTTGTAAAACGTTCGGAAAAATATAGTCGTCCAAATACATATGCAATTCCTGGGGGATTTTTAGGTAGAGATGAAACAACTCAAGAAGCAACATTGCGCGAATTGAAAGAAGAAACAGGAATGACTGGGGAAATAATGAGCCTTTTTCATGTAAATGACAATCCAGAAAGGCCAAAAGAAGACAGACAAAATGTTGATTTTATTTATTTAGTGAAAGCAAAAGAGAGTAGCTTTCAGGAAAATGACGAAGTGACCTCTGTAGAATGGTGTGATAAAGATACTTTACCTAAAGAAGAAGATTTTGCCTTTGATCACAGAGCAGTAATTCTTAAGTTTTTTGCATATAAAGAAAAACCGTTTGAGTTACCATTAATAGGAAAGATATAATTTGTCATCCTAAATGCAGTGAAGAATGTCTTTCTAAAATAAGTATTCTTTGAGCGAAGCGAGAATTTCTCAAACTTTTGTTTCGAACAATCTCTATAAAATGAGATTCTTCGATTCACTCAGAATGACAATAAAAGGTATATAGACGTATGAAAACAAAAATTATTGGGACAGGGTTATCAGGACTTGTAGGGTCAAGAGTCGTAGAACTTTTGGGAGATACGTACGAATTTGAAGACATATCTCGTAAAACAGGGACTGATATTACAGATACAGATGCCGTTTTAAAAAGACTACAAAATTCACAGGCAGAGGTAGTGATTCATATGGCTGCATATACTAATGTGGATGGTGCAGAAGCAGAAAAAGAAAAGCAAGAAGAGAGTGAGTCATGGAAAATAAATGTCTTGGGGACAGAAAATGTTGTAAATGCAGCAGAAAGTACAGGGAAGAAAGTTATTTTTATTTCTACGGATTTTGTTTTTGATGGGAAAAATACTCCTGAGGGAGGATATACGGAAGAAAATACACCTAATCCTGTTAATTGGTACGCAAAAACAAAATATGAGGCAGAAAAAAAAATTATAGAAAGTAGAACTCCGTGGGTTATCGCACGGATTGCCTATCCATATCGGGCACAATTTGAAAAAAATGATTTTTTTAGAGCAATTTTTGGAAGGTTACAATCAGGTCAATTTGTTAGAGCAGTTGCGGATCATAGATTTAGTCCAACTTTTATTGACGATATTGCTTTTTCACTGGATGTTCTTATCAAAACGCAAACCAGTGGAATATATCACGTTGTAGGAAGTGCATCTCTTTCTCCTTATGAAGCTGCTCTAAAAATTGCTCAAACATTTGGTTTTACAGAAAATCTTGTTCAAGAAACAACTCGTGCAGAATATTTCGCTGGAAAAGCTGAAAGACCCTTTGACTTATCTATGAATAATGGTAAAATAAAATCCTTAGGAGTTAGCATGCAGTCATTTATAGAAGGACTTGCCCTTATAAAGGCTCAAGCGCATAATTCTTAACTCGTTATTCATATTTATGACAATTACGTTTTTAGGACACGGATATGTAGGACTTGTTACCGCAGCAGTATTTGCTGATTTGGGA
>CAZRBN010000031.1:0-7546 GCA_964598355.1 uncultured Gammaproteobacteria bacterium | reverse complement strand
ATAAGGTATGGGTTATTGGTCATACTCCCGAAAAAGTAGAAAACCTCAAAAAAGGCATTCTCCCCATTTATGAGCCAGGTCTTGAAGAACTAGTTATCAGAAATGTAAAAGCAGGAAGACTTCTTTTTACTCTTGATTATAAGCCAGCAATTCCAGAATCAGATGTTGTCTTTATTGCCGTTGGAACACCACCAAAACCAACTGGTGAAGCAGATTTGTCTGTTGTTTTCCAAGTTGCAGAAGAAATTGGAAAGAATATAGATGGATATACGGTGGTTATTACTAAGAGTACTGTTCCTGTCGGGACAAATTACAAAGTAAAAGAAATTATTGAAAAGGTAAAACCTCATAAAGCTGAATTTGATATTGCTTCATGTCCAGAATTTTTGCGTGAAGGACAAGCTATTGGAGATACACAGCACCCAGACAGAGTAGTTATTGGAAGTGATACACAGCGAGCTGAAGATATGCTTGTTGAGCTTCATAAGCCAATTATTGAAAATAATGGAGGTAGTACAGTAGTCTTAACCAATGTTCCAACAGCAGAAATGATTAAATATGCCTCTAATGCTTTTTTGGCAACAAAGATTTCTTTTGCTAATGCTATTGCAATGCTCTCTGAAAAAGTTGGAGCAGATGGTCCGTCTGTTTTGGGCGCAATTGGACTTGATAAAAGAATTGGATCAGCATTCCTTAATGCAGGTGCCGGATATGGTGGAAGTTGTTTCCCTAAAGATGTTAAGGCTCTTATTGCTATTTCAGAAGAAAATGGCTATGAATTCAAACTCTTAAAAGAAGTTGAAGCAATCAATAAAGATGCTATTCATGCTATTACAGAGAAAGTAAAAAGACTTTTGAAAGGTGATGCCAAAGGTAAAACAGTTGGGGTTTTGGGACTTACTTTTAAGCCTGATACTGATGATCTGCGAGATGCGCCTTCCAGGACTGTTATTCCTGAGCTTCTCAAAGCTGGAGCACATGTGAAAGCGTATGATCCAATTGCTATGGAGAATGCAAAGAGACTTCCAGAATTTAAGGAACTGTCATTTGTAAAAGACGCATATGCAGCAGCAAAAGATGCAGATATTTTGGTAGTAATGACAGAATGGAATGAATTCAAACAATTAGATGTAAAGCAATTGAAATCTCTTATGAAGGCTCCAGTTATGGTTGATGGACGAAATATCTATGAACCAGAAGATATGAATGACTTCGGCTTCACTTACCTCGGTGTTGGAAGATAATTTCCAAATAAGCAAATAATCCAATATATAAATGTATTGTTTTCGAAGTGGTGATTAAGCTTATAAAAGCTCTTTCAAAAACGTTTTCATTGTTCCATTTTTTCAAACATGCTAGAATATAACCATATAATGAAAAAAGTCCTTATTACTGGTGCTTCAGGATTTGTCGGAGGATATTTGGCTGAGCATTTGCTTGATTTAGGAGGATATGAAATTCATGGTACATACCATTCAGAAAAAAGTAGAGAAGAATCTTCAGTAAAGGATGCTATTCATTTTATTCAAGCTGATTTGCAGGATAAAGAGCAAGCCCAAAAGCTTATTGATGAAGTAAAGCCTGAATATGTGTATCATTTGGCTGCAATGGCTTCGGTATTGAATAGTTTTAAAGACCCAATTGGTACATTTCATTCCAATATAGATGCACAACTTAATCTTTTTGAGAGTTTGCGAGCTGCAGAACTTCTTCATACGCGAGTGTTAGTTGTGGGATCTGCGGAAGAATACGGATACATTACTCAGGATGATTTACCTGTTAATGAACAAACTCCTCTTAGACCTGCAAATCCATACTCTGTTTCTAAAATTGCTCAGGATTTCTTAGGAGTACAATATTTTATTTCCTACAAAATGCCCATTATCAGGATTCGTCCCTTTAATCATGTTGGACCACGACAAGGTACAGGTTTTGTCCTTGCAGATTTTGCCAAACAAATTGCAGAGATAGAAAAAGGTAAGCAAGAACCTCTTATTAAAGTAGGGAATATGGAAGCAAAGAGAGATTTTACTGATGTACGAGATATGGTGAAAGCATATCCTCTTGTTTTAGAGCAAGGTACGCCAGGAGAGGTATACAATGCAGGTTCGGGAAACACACATAAAATTCAAGAAATCATGGATTTGCTTATTTCGTTCTCTCAGGTGCACATTACCCTTGAGTCAGATCCATCAAAGTTTCGACCTATAGATGTTCCTGAGATTGTAGCTGATAATACAAAGATAACAGAACTTACTGGATGGAAACCTGAAATTCCTTTTGAGCA
The DNA here is from genome assembly GCA_964598355.1 of uncultured Gammaproteobacteria bacterium. GTDB lineage: Bacteria > Patescibacteriota > Microgenomatia > Levybacterales > UBA12049 > DASQJJ01. The sequence goes on along the minus strand of CAZRBN010000031.1, from coordinate 5,259 downwards.
AACAATAAAAGATACTCTAGACTATTGGAGAGAGATAGTTTAGAATAATTGGTATTAGAAGTTGAATTCTAAGAAAAAATTGTTTATATGCAAAAACGAGCACTTATTACAGGTATTACAGGTCAAGATGGTTCTTATCTTGCAGAGCTGCTTCTTTCAAAAGGCTACAAAGTATTTGGGACTGTGAGACGTCTTTCTACACCAAACATGGAAAATATCAAGCATATTGTCCATGATGTTGAGCTTTTATCTGCAGATTTACTGGATCAAAGTTCTTTAAGTGATGCAGTGAATGAAGCAGCGCCAGATGAGGTATATAATTTGGCAGCGCAGTCTTTTGTTAAAACCTCTTGGGATCAACCTGTTTTGACTGGTGAATTTACCGCACTCGGTGCGACAAGAGTTTTGGAAGCAATCAGGACCGTAAATCCAAAGATTAAATTCTACCAGGCTTCTTCTTCAGAAATGTTTGGAAAAGTTGTTGAAGTACCACAGAAAGAAACTACTCGATTTCATCCACGAAGTCCATATGGTGTTGCAAAAGCATACGGACACTATATAACCCTTAATTATCGAGAAAGTTATAATATGTTTGCTGTATCTGGAATTCTTTTCAATCATGAATCTCCACGGCGAGGAATTGAATTTGTTACCAGAAAAATAACGAACGCTGTGGCGAGAATTTCACTCGGTAAGCAAGATAAGTTAGAACTTGGGAATATGGAATCAAAGAGGGATTGGGGATTTGCTGGTGATTATGTAGAGGCTATGTGGCTTATGCTTCAGCAAGAGCAACCGGATGATTTTGTTATTGCAACAGGCGAGACACACAGTGTTAGAGAATTCGTTGAGTTAGCATTTAAGACAGTAGGTATTACCGATTGGGAGAAATATGTTATTTCAGATCATCCAAAGCATGTTAGACCTGCGGAAGTTGATTTACTTATTGGAGATGCAAGCAAAGCAAAAAAAATATTAGGGTGGGAGCCAAAAACCACATTTTCACAACTTGCTGAGCTTATGGTTAAGTCAGATTTGGAAAGGGAAAAAGACGCAAAGTAATGGTATGCAGACGGTATATATAGCAGGTGGGGCTGGATTTATTGGTTCCAATCTTTGTGAAAAGCTTCTTTCTTTAGGATACTCAGTTGTTTGTATCGATAATCTTCTCACAAGTAGTAAAAAAAATATTGAAAAATTTCAAACTAATCCTCATTTTCATTTTCTGGAGCTTGACGTTATTCATGCAGAATTAGTAGACTTTGAACACCTTCCAAAACCAGACTTTATTTTTCATTTAGCTTCTCCTGCTTCTCCTAATCTCCATAGTAAAACAAGTTATATGGCATACCCATTAGAAACAATGATGGTGAATACACTTGGGACATACAAGCTTTTAGAACTTGCAATTAAAAATAACGCTCGATTCCTCTTTGCTTCGACATCTGAAGTGTATGGAGATCCTGCAATTTCTCCACAGACTGAAGATTACTTTGGAAACGTTAACCCTAATGGGATTAGATCTGTTTATGATGAAGGAAAACGAGCCGGAGAAGCCATTGTGATGGCTTTTGTCAGAAAATTTAATGTAGATGCACGAATTATCCGAATTTTTAATACCTATGGTCCAAATATGCAGCCAGATGATGGCAGGGTTGTCTCTAACTTTATTGTTCAGGCACTCAAAAATGAGCCATTAACCATATATGGAAATGGTAATCAGACACGAAGCTTTTGTTATGTTTCAGACCTGGTAGAAGGATTGTGCGCATTGATGTTTAAAGATGGCTTGCAAGGTGAAGTGGTTAATGTAGGAAATCCCAACGAGAAAAAAATTTCAGAATTCGCTACAATAGTAAAAGAGCTCACTGGTACCAGCGTAGAAATCGTTTATCATGAGTTACCATCTGATGATCCAAAGCAAAGGAAGCCTGATATAAGCAAAGCAAAGAGATTACTGAATTGGGAGCCAAAAGTAACACTTGAAGAAGGGCTAACAAAGACGGTAGAATACTTTAAGAAGCTATTATAAGAATATGCATGAAGCATACAAAGTATGTCACTTGCCTAATGCATATTGCGTTATTCATTATTCATATTTATGAAGGCAGTAATTATTCTTCCAACATATAACGAAAAAGAAAATGTACAAAAACTTATTCCTCATTTGGAAGAAGAGATTTTCCCCAAAATTAAAGAGCATGAGATGGCTATTCTTGTTGCAGATGATAATTCCCCTGATGGAACAGCTGAAGAAGTAAAAAAACTTCAGAAAAAATGGAAGAATATAGATATTTCAGAAGGTCCTAAGAAAGGCTTAGGGGCAGCATATATTAGAGGAATGGATCATGCCATTTACAAAATGGGAGCAGATGTCGTATTTGAAATGGATGCAGATGGACAGCACGATCCATCAAAGATTTCTCAATTCTTAAAAAAGATCGACGAAGGCAATGATATGGTAATTGGGACCCGGTATAGTAGTGGAGGTTCTATTCCTGCCAATTGGCCGCCTCAAAGAAAAGCATTTTCTATTGTTGCCAACTTATTTGTGCGCATTGTCTTCATGAAATTAAGTATTCACGATTGGACAGGTGGATATAGAGCTCTGAAAAAAGAAGTATTTTTAAAGGAAAAGAATGAATTATCTAAATACAATGGATATATTTTCCAAATTTCTTTTTTGCATAAAGCAGTACGGGATGGATTTAAGGTTGCAGAAGTTCCTTTCCACTTTAGTGATAGAAAATTAGGTAGTTCAAAGATCGCACCTCTAGGATATATTATGGATGTATTACAATTTGTTATAGGGACACGCATAAAAGAGATCCTAACTGGCTCCTTTGGCAAATTTTTAGTTGTTGGAGGTTTGGGGTTTGTTATTAATTTTCTTGTTCTTAAAGTGCTTTCAGATTCATTCCACTGGGATCATTCCCTTGCTAATTTGGTGGGTGCAGGAATAGCTATTTTTTCTAACTTTAATTTTAACAATCTTTGGACATTCAAAGATCAAAAAATATCTTCCCTTGGAACGTATTTGTTTAAATTAATTCAATTTTATCTTACATCAGCTTTTGGAGTTATTTTTATTCAAACAGGGACTATCTTTTTGGGAGATAAACTCATTGGAGAAGGGCAATTACATTTGTTGTTGACCATTAAATACTACTATGCTTATTTCTTTATCGGGACATTCTTACTTCTTATCTGGAACTATACTATATATAATAAGTTTATCTGGAAGAAGAAACCTACTACGTAAATTGCTAAATTGTTTCATTGTTACATTGTTCCCTCATCCCAATTTTCTCCCTTTGGGAGAAGGAAAGTAATATAGCCATATAACAATTTAATAATACTTTTCATCATACAATATGTTCAAAAAATTACTCACTAAAACAAACATCCTCCTTTTTGCAATCCTTCTCCTTGCCAGCTTTATGCGGTTGTATCGGATAGAAGATTATCTTACTTTTTTAGGTGATGAGGGACGGGATGTGTTAGTTGTTTGGAATATTCTCCACGGTCATCCAACACTTCTTGGCCCTACAGCCTCTGTTGGGGGCTTTTTCCTTGGACCAATCTATTATTACTTCATGACACCATTCTTGTGGCTTTTCAACTACAATCCTGTTGGTCCAGCAGTTATGGTGGGACTTATTGGCGTCGCGACTGTTTGGCTTATTTATTTTGTAACTTCTAGATTTTTTAATTGGCAAGCAGGACTTCTTGCAGCATTTTTATATGCTATTTCTCCAATAGTCATAGCATACTCGAGGTCTAGTTGGAATCCTAATCCATTGCCATTTTTTTCATTGATATGTTTATATACTCTTTATCTAAGCGTAATAAAAAATGAAAAATATCTTTTGGTTGTCTCCGGAATATTGCTTGGCATTGCGATGCAACTGCATTATTTGGCTACATTTTTAGGAGTTATTACTATAGTGTATATTTTTCTTAATGCAGTCTATGGAGTTTTGACAAAAGAAAAGAAATGGATGGCAATACTTCGTCCTACGATCATAAGCTATACGCTATTAGCAATAGGCTTTATAATTGGGTGGTCACCATTTTTATTTTTTGAGTTACGGCATGGATTTAGTAATATTCGCAGTATCCTTGATTTTGTTTTGCATTCGAAAGAAACAGGAGGTAATCCTCAGTTTCTTGGAATAGTTACTAATGTCTTCTTTAGACTTTTTGGAAGACTTATTGTTAATTACCCTCCACCTGAGCAGGTAAGTCTCCAAGGCCATCTAAATATTACTATATGGTATCTAGCATCATTATTGTTGGCTGTTGCATCATCACTTCTCTTATTCGCTCATTTTATAAAATCACTGAAGGATAAAAAAGATTTTGCTCAAAAAAGCTTGCTGCTTTTGTGGTTTGTCATTGGTATTCTTCTTTTTGGATTTTATAAAAAACAAATTTATGATTATTACTTTGCATTTCTTTTCCCATTACCTTTCATGTTGGTCGGAGGACTATTTGCTGCTATTTCCAAAAGAAATATCATATTTCTTGTAGTATCAGTAGCTGCATGTATTGCTCTTGCTGGTCTTAATTTACAAGCAATGCCTTTTCGATATCCTCCCAACAGACAACTTGCCCAAGTTAAAGGAATCTCGAAATTTGTTTATGACAAAACAAACGGGAAGCCTTTTAACTTTGCTTTGATAACAGGTGGTAATTCAGACCATGCATACAGGTATTTCTTTACTGTTTGGGGACATCCTCCCGTAACAATTGAAAATGTAGAAGTCGATCCACAAAGAAAAAGTGTTACAAACCAATTGCTTGTTGTCTGCGAAATAGAGTGTCATCCCCTAGGTGATTCTTTATGGGAAATTGCGGGGTTTGGTCGTGCAGAAGTTGCAGGACAATGGAATGTATCTGTTGTACAAGTCTACAAGTTAGTTCATTTTAAAGATAAAAATGGAAAATAAATAACTTAGTCCAAATCTTCGTACACAGTTCTGTCCAGTCTGCGCAACACCCATGGGAGATATGTCAGGACACGAGATGCCTATTGTCCCAATTGCGGTTTTAAAGCCCCCTGCGGCGAGTAATTAGGTATTAAGATGCTTTCCCTCTTAAAGTGCCTCTTCTAAGCTGGAATATTCCTTTCCTCAAACAAAAACCCCCGCAAGATCGCGAGGGGGGTTTCTGTTACATTAGATTGTCCTAATTATTTTGAACCAATCTTGTACATTCCTGTGCCACAAACTGGGCATTTAGCTTTCATTGCAAGCT
>CAZRBN010000030.1:0-15579 GCA_964598355.1 uncultured Gammaproteobacteria bacterium | reverse complement strand
CTTCCTTCAAAAGATGCAAATGTAGCTATGCAAAAAAACATATGGTCTTACTTTAATAGCCCATCAGTAAAAGATAAAAAGAAAAAAGTACTTCATAACCTAACAATTTCAGATTTTTTTACCGGTTTCTCAAATGCAGCATTAGCAACAGGAACATTTCTCTATACACAGTATGCTGATTCTGAAAATGCTTTCAAATATTATCAAAAAGCATTGACTATAGATCCAGAAAATGCAAAGGTATATGAGACTATGGGAACCTATTATTTAGGTATTAGCGGGAAGTGTCCAGAAGTGGCAGCAAATTTAACAACTGCTATAGATTTAAACCCTTTTGAAAAGCTTCCCTATTTTCTTTTATATGCAACATATAAAGATTGTTTTCATAAAGAAGATGCTACAAAGTTAGTAGTAAAGCAATTTGAAAGGGTATTTGAACAAGATTTTTTCAAAGAGCTCAAGAAAGAAAAAAATCCATAAATTCTTCATTTACCTGCATGTAAATAGTCACTATAATACATGCTATAACTATGACAGATTTGAAAAAAGTAGTAGTAGCCGTTTTACTAATAAAAATTTTTATTGTAAGTATTATTGTGTCTGCATTTTTTCTTCTCCCTTTTTCCATGATGAATCGTACTAGTAATTTTGTTGATCATGAGTATCAGTCTTTTTCACTCCAATCTGCTTTTATGTCGTGGGACGCTCAACATTATCTATTTTTGAGTGATCATGGATATCGCCCAGGCCAGGAGTCTAATCGCTTCTATCCTCTTTTTCCAGGCGTTATTCGTATTAGCTCCCTCTTTTTCCATAATTCATTTTGGGGAGGGTTAGTGGTCTCTAATCTTCTTTCACTTTGTGGAATTGTCCTATTTTACTTTTTTGTTAAGCGCTTATGTACTCCAGAGATAGCATGGAAAAGTACATTTCTCTTGCTTGCATTTCCAACAAGTTTTTATTTGTCTCTTATTTACAGCGAATCATTATTTTTATTTCTTGTTATGTGCTTTTTTTATTTTCTTTATCGCAAACAGTTCTTTTTTGCAGGGATTTTCTCATTTTTTCTTCCAGTTACTCGACCTGTTGGTATTTTTATTCTTTTTCCATTTCTCGTGTTTTATGCACAATATGTGCGAACGGTATATACAGCAAAGCGTAGTAATATAAAAGGGGTGATGATACAAGGACTCAATCTACTATGGCCAATTGCAGGGTTGGGTTTTCTTCTTTTGCTTATGTATAGTAAGACGGGGAATTTTTTTGAAACATTTATTCTAGATAAAACAGTCGTGGGAAGATGGGATGTCTTTACTATTTTTCGCCCTGATATTTTTTTTCAAAATCTTTTTTCTTTCTCTCTTGTTTTACATGGATTTACAAATTCTCTTCTTGATAGACTTTTTTTTGTAGGTTTTTTGACAAGTCTTTTCATTATCTACAAAAAATTGGATAAAACTCTTTTTGTTTATGCACTTTTTATGGGAAGCGTTCCATTGTTTGGTAACTTTATGTCATATACAAGATATATGCTTATGGCATTTCCTTTTTTTATTATACTTGGAATAGTGTTTACGAGTAAAAAATATCATTTCTTTTTCATTCCGTTTTTATTTTTTTTAGTTATGCTTCAAACTCTTTTTCTTATTTTACATAGTTTAAATTACTGGGTAGCATAATATGCACTATATTATTTCTTTATATTTTTTCATTTTTGGATTATGTGTTGGGTCATTTTTAAATGTTGTTATCGATAGAATCCCCCATGGTATTTCCATTCTGAAGGGACGATCTTTCTGTGATTATTGTCATAAAACACTTGCCTGGTTTGATCTGGTTCCGGTATGGTCATTCTTTGCTGTTAGGGGTAGATGTCGATATTGCAAAAGAAGACTTTCATTCCAGTACCCACTTATAGAAATACTGACTGGGGGATTATTTGTTTTGTCCTACCTGGCAGCAGGAACTCCCACTTCCCTAGTAGAACTTATAAAATTAGTAATTCTTATTACAGTATTTGCGGCGTTTTTTGCACTTTCTATTATGGATATAAAATATGGCATATTATCAGACAAGCTCGTATTGTTTGCAGGAGTCGTTATGTTGCTTTTACTCCTTTTTTCACCGAGTATATTTTTACCACATCTTGTCGTGGGCTTAGTATGTTTTGTTGTTCTTTTGCTTCTTTTCCTTATAACACGAGGACGTGGCATTGGGTTGGGAGATGTAAAATTAAGCTTTATTATGGGACTGTTTTTAGGGTTTCCTTCAATTATTATCGCTTTCTATCTGGCTTTCTTGACAGGCGCTTTTGTTGCAATCATACTAGTAATAGCGAAAAGAAAAAAATTAATTGGTGGAACAATTGCATTTGGTCCATTTCTTTTGCTTGGTACGTATATTGCATACTGGTGGGGGCAGTCATCATGGGTATTTTTATTGAAACTACTAGGACTATGAGAAATAAACCTCAAACTGCAACTCTCAGCTCTCAAATAAGGGTACATGAGCCAAAGGTAGACTCTCCATTTGTCTCAGGTGTCTCATCTCACCCCTTTGGTCCTTTTCAAAACGGTTTTACTCTTATTGAGCTTATTGTTGTCATTGTTATGCTCAGTGTTTTACTTCTTGGGCTTATTTTTACTTTTAATCCCTTAGGTCAAATCAATAAAGGAAAAGATTTACAGCGACAGCATGACTTAGAGCAAGTGAAGGCTGCCTTGGACAGTTATTATAATGATACTGGCTGTTATCCCACTTCCCTTTCCTTTGGTTCCTCGTGGGCAGTCAATCAGGCAACCTATAGCACCAAACTTCCTCAAGATATAGATTATCTTGCTAACTCATCTAAGTATTTTCCATATATATACCAAACTGATGGGTCAGCCTGTCCTCAATGGAATGTTTTGTATGCTGGCTTGCGAGGGCCTATTGGTACTGCATTAACCTGTCCTTTAGCAAAACGTGCATCATGTGTCCCTCAAAATTTTAATGTCTATTACAATTTCTGCCTTTCATCGGGAAGCGTTAATTGTACGTATGTTTCATCAAGTAATCTCCCAGGTGGAAGTGGTGGAGGAGGTGGTGGTGGAGGAGGTAGTACCCCAACACCGACACCTACTCCCTACAATGTTAATTGTCCAAGTGGTAATTATTATGGCTGTACGTCAGATAACAGGTGTAATAGTATTAATCCTCCTGATGGAAAATGTTTTGGTCATGGAGGAGTTACTCAATGTTTTTGTGATCAACTTTGTCGGGTAAATGGAGTGCCCCAATGTGCCAACTAGTACATATGCAATATCAAATAAAGGTACATGAGACAAAAGAGCAAAGGGTTGTTTCGTCTCTTCCCTTTGGCCCTTTTCAAAAGGGCTTTACCATGGTTGAGCTTTTAATAAGTATTGGTGTGCTGGCAATACTTGCAGTATTTGCTTTAGCAGCAGTAAATCCTATTGATCAATTTAAAAAAGCAAGAGATTCCCAAAGAAAATCAGATTTGGCTCAGTTACAGCGGGTTTTGGAGCAGTATTACCAAGATTGGGGACATTATCCTCCCAATGATTCAACATATCATCTCGAAGATGAAAAAACAAATCCTGTTACTGTCATATCTTGGGGAGGAGCCGGAGGATGGACTCCCTATATGGATCTAGTTCCTAAAGATCCTGATAGTAGTCGAACATATCTTTACTATTCAACAAACAGTGGTCAACAATATTACATATATACTTCTTTAGAAAGAGGCCCATTAGACTCCGCCACCTGTAAGGCTACCAATGCTCAATGTAAGGCAAATCCTAATAGTACATATTGCAATTGCACTGTAGCTGCTACACTAACAACAGCTACCTTTTGTGGCACAACAACTCTTGCACCGTGTAATTTTGGAGTGACAAGTTCAAATACAACACCCTAACCATTAGCTATGCTATGATAGAGATATGAGGAAAAGTAGCAATAAATATAAGCTAAAAGTATATGAGACAAAAGAGACAAAGGTAGATTCCCCATTTGTCTCTCCCCTTCCCGTTATTTCTTTTCAAGAGGGTTTTACTCTTGTTGAATTGCTTATTGTTATTGCAATTATCGGTATTCTTGCTACCCTTCTTATGACCAATTTTATTGGTATTAGACAGCGAGCCAGAGATGCCCAAAGAAAAGCAGATGTCAGGCAAATTCAATCCGCACTTGAGTTATATAGAGCAGATACAGGGAGTTATCCTCCTGCTGTTGGATCAAATGGTTTAACTACCACATGTCCAACCCCCCAAGCATTTGTCAATAGCGGGACTGGGACAACCTACATGGCTCAAGTCCCTTGTGATCCTCTTGGTGTTTCTTATTATCACAGCGGAAATTATTTTTATAAGCAGACGACAAGCGGGTATGAATTAGGAACTTGCTTGGAAAATACAGCAGATAACGATTATTATAGTAGTGCTTTCGATGGAGCTGATAATAGCTGCACAACAGCACACTATTATGTGAAGAATAACCCCTAACCCATGAACGTAGCAAATGAAAAGTTAGATAAAGGAGTCAAAAGTATCAAAAGATCCAGAAGAGTCAAAAGCGTTTTTACCTTTGTCTCCGTTGGCCATTTTCAAGAGGGTTTTACTCTCATTGAGCTAATTATTGTTTTTACCATTTTTACTCTTTTATCAGGGGTTGGTATAGCATCGTTTGTTACGTATAGCAGAAGTCAGGCGGTTACTAATAGTACACAAGAATTAAAAACAACATTGTACACTGCTCGCTCTCGTTCGCTTTCCCAACTAAAAGATATAAATTGTGGTAATAATCCATCCTTACAGCTTCTCGGATACGAAGTTGTGTTATGTACTGTTCCTGGACACGCTCATCCTGCTGGTGTTGCTTGCAATAATTCCTCCAATGCCTACGAGTTGCAAATTATTTGTGGAAAATCTGATGGTTCGGGTCAAACTTCTGGAACAGTTTTGGAGAAGAAATTTATTGATAACAATATTACTTTTGATAGTACATCAACTGTCACATATTTCTTTTTCTCAACTATTACAGCAGCAGTTACTACAGATGCACCTGGTGGTGCTAGCCCTCAGGTAGTTGTAAATGGTTACTCACTGAAAAAGTCAGTTAGCGTTTCTCAGACTGGAGTAGTGCAATGATGTATAGTGAAAAAGGACCTACCTATCGACAGACAGGTCAAACCCTTATTGAGGTTTTAGTTGGACTTTCAGCTGCTGTTGTTGTTATTTCAGCAATTACTGTTTCGGTAATTGCATCACTAAATAATGCAGAATATAGTCGTGACCAAAATCTTGCTACTCATTCTTCTCAGGAAGGAATTGAAGTGGTGCGGAATATGAGGGATCAGAATATAGCGTCTGTTAGCCAATCCTCACTTCCTGATGGAAAGTATTGTTTGGCGAAAACGTGTCAAGCAATTGTCAATAGCGGTTCGAATGCTAACTGTGGAATTCTGATAGGTGTTCACTGTAGTCAAAATGTGAATAATTTTATTCGGGAAGTAACAATTACGCATAACGCGAGTACATGCAATGGTAATGGTCCCACGACTGCTCCTACTCCAACAATACCGACAATGAAAGTATCAGTAAGTACATACTGGGGTGATACGAAATGTACGAATTCGAGTAATCCCTTCTGTCATTCGGTACTACTCACATCGTGTCTTTCTGACTTTACTATAGTTCCAACACCTTAATGAAAAATTCAAAATTCAAAATTCAAAATTCAAAATTGGAAAATGGCTTTACTCTCGTTGAGATGCTTGCAGTTATGATTGTCTTTATTGTTGTTGGAAGTATTATGCTCTCAATCCTTGTTACTTCTTTGCGAACATCTCACAAAACAGACACACTCTCACAAGTAAGAGAAAATGGTAATTATGCTATGACGCAAATGGCAAAAACAATTCGTGATGCCCGTGGGATTCTTGCACCATTTCCGTGTGTTACTCCTGCTACTGTTAATACCATTACGATACTCAATGCAAATCAGGATCAAATTACGTATAACTGTACTTCTCCACCCAGCCCTACTCCTGCAACAATAGCTTCCAATAGTGCAACGATACTTGATACAACAGCTGTATCTCTTACGTCATGTTCTTTTACTTGCACACAACCAAGTGTGAGTGAATTGCCCATCATTCAAATCAATTTTTCTCTCAAACAACAAAGCACCAGCACCTATGTCGAACAAACAGTTTCGACAGTCTCCTTCCAAACCTCTGTTGTCATGAGAAATATTACACGATAATTCTTTGATTGACAGTAAGACTCACTCTTGTTACGCTAGAGATATGGTATTTCTTACCAGGTTTTATCGTAATTGTGAAAAAGAAAAAGGTCAGGCTCTCCTCATCGTTGTTTTGGTTATTGTCGTAACACTTACTGTTGGATTATCCCTTGCATCTAGAAGTATTATCCAACTTCGAAATACAACTGATGAAGCCAATTCCCAAGCTGCATTTTCAGCTGCTGAGGCAGGCGTTGAGCAGGCAATAAAATTAAGTGGTACTACAGGAAATGGCGTGATAAGTGGTGTTAGTTTGAGTGATAAAAATAACTCACAAATTAGCAATGTTAATGTGACGCTTATTCAATCAAATCAAGTATTACTGAATAATGGTAATCCTCTTTTTCAAGATAATGGTGCAGATATTTGGCTTAGTCCATATGACATTGACCAGACAAAATTATTTGACATTTCCAAATCTTACACAAATACATTAACAGTGGACTGGGGTACTAACTCAGATCCCTGCCAAGACCCTGCTTTACAGATTTTAATTATTTCTGGTAACAGGCTTACTCCAACATTGAGTAGATATACATACGACCAATGTGGTACACATCATTCACTCGTTATTCCTCCAGCGAAAGTACGAAGTAATAATTTTTCTGATGCTCCTATAATTGGATCACATACGGTAAGCGGTATTAATGGAGACAAAACATTCAATTATAGGGCTCAAATTAACATAACAAGTGGCCTTATTGCACGTGTTGTCCCCTTATATCATGGAGGAGCTGTTGGAGTTGAAGGACTTAATTTACCCGAGCAAGGTACATTGATAACCTCAACGGGTACAGCAGGACTTTCTGGACAACAAGTTGTGAGAAAAGTAACCTTTTTTGAGGGGCATGAACAATTACCTATTCAATTTTATTATTCAATGTTTACTTCTAGATAATGAAACAGAAAGCATTTGGTCTTGATATTGGGACAAGTAGCATAAAAGCAGTATGGCTTTCTCGTGAGCAAAAAGGTTTTTTTGTCCAATCCGCTCAAACCATTCCTGCTCCAATCCGAGGTATGTCGTCTGAATCCCCTTTAGATCAGGAGGAAATGGCTAAGGCTATTCGAGCAATTGTAACCGAATCAAGGATTTCAACACGATATGTGAATGTCGCCCTTCCTGAAAATATGGTATATACTCGTGTCATTGAAATGCCTCCGTTATCTGATAAGGAATTGGCATCTGCTATCTATTGGGAAGCTGAGCAATATATCCCTGTCCCTCTTTCAACAATTACCCTGGATTATAAGGTACTGACTCGTCCTCAAGGTGGAAGCTTAGACAAAATGCAGGTATTATTAGTAGGTGCTCCAACGGCAATTATTGATAAGTATGAAAATGTCCTTAATTTGGCAGGACTTTCAATAAATGCAGTTGAGACTGAACTCCTCTCCTTGGTGAGAGCCTTAGTGGTTGATGAAAAATTCCCTGCAACATTGCTTATTTCTATTGGTGCAGTAAGTACCTCTTTGGCAATTATTCATACGAATTCGCTTGCTTTTACTTACTCAATTCCAACAGGAGGTGTTGCGTTGAGTCGTGCTATTGCCTCTGACTTTGGCTTTGCTGTACAACAAGCAGAAGAATATAAAAAGGTATATGGTTTGGTAGACGGTAATGTTGGAGAGAAAATAGGCAAAGTTACAGAACCTATTCTTTCTGCAGTCCTTACTGAAATGAAAAAAGCATTGGCATTTTATGGTAATAAATATCCTGATGATCCAATAAAGCAAATTCTTCTTTCAGGTGGTACTGCCCGTCTCCCTGGGCTTGCGACCTATTTTACCAATAATACAGGAATTGAAACAGCAACAGCAAATCCATGGAAAATTTTAGTCGAGCAAGAAGTTCCGAAAGATATTATAGAAAATGCTCCTGAATATACCGTTGCTGTTGGCCTTGCCATGAGAGACTAATATGGTTGACAGTTTAAGTTCCTAGTCAAGATGGCTCGTTTGCTATCAACAATGAACAGTGAACTAATACACTATGAGTAATGATATTAACTTACTGCCACATACAAAAAAAGGTGCGTTATCTCAAGAACAAGTTCTCAGTTATCTTAAAATTTCTGCATTGATAAGCTGTGTGCTCACTGTCTCGCTTGCTATTATTCTATTTTTACTGAATAGAGACCCTTCAGTACCCCAGATTCAGGCTCAACAACAAACAATTCTTGCTCAGCTTAACCTTCTCCATTCCAAGACTGCGAAAAATCTCATAATTCTTGATAGGGTAAAAAGAATCACCAAAATCCTTCAAAGTAGGGTTTCTCTTGACAAAAAGATAGCTGAAATACAAAAGCAAATACCCAGTGGCGTTACTGTGTCATCATTTTCTCTTGATGATAAGCATATGGTTATAGCACTTTCTGCTCAATCTCTTTCTCCCTTAGGGATATTTATTGAAAATATGACCCACGATGTTACGAATAAGGTACTGGTAAAAAAAATAACTATTCAAGGAGTAGTTTCTGATGAGAAGAACGGAACATTTCTTTTAAATATTACCGGTGATTTATTATGAGTGCAGCAGTAAATACAAAGGTATCTTTAGATCAGCTTGTTATCAAAGCGCTTTATTATAGGTATAAATTATTTATTGTACCTGTCAGCACGATTTTTGTATGCGCTATTCTCTTTTTCTTTTTAGTTATTCCTCAAATACAATCATTTTTTGCTATGCGGGATGAGATTGCAGGAGATTCTCAAAAATTATCCACCCTCAAACAAAATCTACAAATAATATCGAAGCTTGATGATGCACAATTAGATACGTACGTGACCGTAGCATCAAATGCTCTTCCGACAGATAAAGATTTTGCAGGAGTTTTACAGGCTATCTCCTCAGCAGCAGCAAAGGCAGGAACAATCTTAGGAGATTATAGTTTTCCAATTGGTGATTTAGTGGGAGTCAATGGGAAAGCTCAACAAGCCCAACTTCCTATGCAGCTTTCTATAACATTGAGAGGAGATATGATAACTGGAAAAGTATTTATTGAGGAATTGAAAAACCAATTACCTCTTTCAGATACTTCTGCGATTTCTGTTAATTCAAATGGGACACTTTCCTTGACTGTCACCTTTTATTATGCTCCATTGCCAAAAATTGCTTTTGATGATTCTGTTCCATTAGTTACTCTTGCAAAGAAAGATGAGGAGGTTTTGAAACTTTTGAATCTTACCAATGCTTCAGATACTACTATACAACAAGCAAGTTCTTCAGCAAAAACTCAGTAAATGGATGTCTGTTGTTCGGAATCGTTTTTAAACAATATTAGCCTTTTTTCAAGTCGGGTCTATGGAGATATGTAATACGTTCGGCTTCTTCTTTTTTCCATTCCTCAATTTTCTTATGATCTCCTGATACAAGTACTGCTGGGACTTGCATGCCGTTATATTCACGTGGTGTAGTGTACTGTGGATATTCAAGGAGAGTATTTCCTTCCCTGTCAGCACTAAATGACTCATAGATTGTTGCGTCGTCTTTGAGAACATCCGGAACAAGTCTGCTCACGGCATCAGTAATCAGCATTGCTGGTAGTTCTCCACCAGTTAGGACGAAATCTCCTATGGAAATTATCTCATCTACAAGGCTTCTCACTCGCTCGTCGACTCCTTCATAATGTGCGCAAAGAAGAATAAGATGATCTAGCTTTGAAAACTCTTGAGCTGTTTGTTGTTTGAAAATTTTTCCTCGTGGGTCAAGAAGTATTACTTTTTGTTGAGTGGATGATAGATGTGGGTTCTTGACTGCTTGGATTGCTGTATCCAATACATCAACTTTTAAAACCATTCCCACTCCCCCACCATAGGCTTTATCATCTACGATTTTATGTCGACCTTGTCCAAAGTCACGAATATTCACAAAACGTATTTCCAAAAGGCCTTTTTCCTGTGCCCTTTTAAGTATTGATTCTGAAAAGGGTCCTACAAACATCTCTGGAAAAAGCGTCAAAATGGTAATTTTCATAATGGTATTATACCAGTTTGGAGATAATACTTGGAATAAAGGAATTACAAGAAAAAAGTGGATTATTCGCCCAATTGGATTTGGACTTTTTTCTGAGCTTTCATTGCAGGAATTTTCATAACATTTCTTATACTTCGGATAACTTTTCCTTGTTTTCCAATAAGCTTACCCATATCTTCTTTTGCTGCATGGATTGTATAGGTTACCACTCCATCTACATCTTCTTCTTCGATAGTGATCACATCTGGAGAGTCAACGATTGCTTTAACGATATATTCAAGTACGTCTTTCATGTAATTATGCTGCAATGAGCTTTTTTACTGTTGCTGAAGGTTGTGCACCTTGAGATAACCAGTATTTTACTCGTTCCATATTTAAATCTTTTTGAGTCCCTTTGGTTGTTTTTATAACCCATCCAAGATATTCTGCAGGACTACCGTCTCGTCGGTATCTTTTTTCAGTTACGACCAATCGATATTTTGCTTCGCCTTTATGTCCTGTTTTGGTAAGTCTAATTACTAACATATATAAAAATTGACTATTGGTTAATACTATTGACAAGTGCTAAGAATAATAATCAATAAGGTATTATACCATTTACTTGGCCTTTTTCTCAAGGGCGTGTTTGGCTGCGTTTTCTTCTGCCTCTTGTTTGGATTTTCCCTTGCCTTCTCCAAGCTGTACATCCTTTACGTAGACTGCGACAGTAAAAATTTTGGCATGAGATGGACCTTCTTCAGTTAAGACTTTATAGACTGGAGATGCATGGGTTTGTGCCTGCATTTGCTCTTGGAAGAGGCTTTTTGGGTCTTTAAAGTTTTTCTTAGCAACAATGGTATCCATTCGTGGGAGAAGGGTTTGTTTTATGAATTCTGCAACTACTGCTACTCCCTGATCGAGGAAGAGTGCGCCAATATATGCTTCAAATGAATCAGCAAGAAGGCTTTGGTTTTCCCGTCCTCGCGCATCCTCTTCTCCTTTTGAGAGTTTGAGATATTCTCCAAATCCTAGTTCTTTGGCTATCTCTGCCAGAGTTTTGGTATTTACAAGAAGTGAGCGGATATTTGTAAGAGTTCCTTCGTGATATTCTGGATATTTATTAAAAAGTTGCTGAGAAACAACAAATGAGAGAATACTGTCTCCTAAAAATTCGAGTCTTTCATTAGAATCAACTTTTTTCTTTGATTCATTCAAGAAAGACCTATGGGTAAAGGCCTGGTGAAATAACTCTTCATTTTTAAATGCTGGTAATTGTGTCATTTTTGTACAAAATGGTCTAAAGCTCCGTTTACGAATGCCGAGCTACTTTGTCCCCCATATTCTTTTGCAAGCTCTATGGCTTCATCTATGACAACTTTTGCTGGTTCTTTTTTAACAAACAGTATCTCATAAAAGGCAAGACGCAAGATAGCTAAATCGACTTTATTGATTTTATCAATCGGAAATTCTGGAGCAGCTTTTTCTATTGCTTGGTCTAAGAGCTCTTTTTTTTCAAGAATTTCTTTAGCCTCATGATCTATCTTTTGTGGATGGAAATCACCTTTGAAGAGTTCTTCAATCAACAATTTCCGACGAATGTGTCGTGGATCAAGAGGATTTTTCATGCGATCCTTATCTTATTGGGATGCACCAGATGATGCATCTCCTCGTGTTACTCGTGCTTTTGTGGATTTTTTAACAACTTGTGTTCCTTTATAAAATCCGCATGTTGCACAGACTTTGTGAGGAACCATTGCACTTCCACAATTTGGACATGTAACAACTCCAGCAACTTTGAGCTTAATACTTGCTCGTCTTTTGCCTTTTCTCTGAATAGAATGTCTTCGTTTTGGCTCGTGTGGCATATGTTTAAGTAGTTTAGCGACTAGTATGTTCTAGATGCTATTTGCTATACACTAACACGTATTGTACCTTATTTTGCTCTTTCCTGCAAGCTGAAGATTGAGATGAGGCTTTGTCCTAGTCGTCTTTATGGTTTTGCGGAAAAAGTGTGGACTCAAGCTTTGGAACAATGGTGAGGGGTGTATCTCCATGGTTTTCCATATGGAATGCTGCAATACTCACTATTTGTCTTCTCACTGCTTTTAGCTGATGCTTTACATCAACCTTCAAGTCTTCGAAACCTCTCCACGGTGTATGAGTGTCAGGATTTGACCAATGATCTCGGGCAAATCGTACAACTGGTTTAATCTCTGAATAACGAAAGTGGTGGAAACGTTCCATAGGCAGGCTCTAGGCTATAATAGCAATGGAAGATAAGAGTGCAAGTAAGAAAAGAAAGCCTGTAATCATCAATATCTTGAAAGAAATTTGTAATAAAATGTTATAAGGATACAAGTGGGTTACCTAATCAGGAGAAACATGCTGCAGTGTCAACTCAGTTACTTTTTCAAGAAGCTCTGGGTATTTTTGTAGCTGTGGAAAAATTCTGCTTGCTTCCTGTTTGGCAGTACTAATGAGCTGCATATCACCAATTTGTGCAATTTTAAGCCAACGTCTTCCGTGCTGTTGGGTTCCATACAGTTCCCCTGCCCCACGCAATTTCAAATCTAGCTCAGCCAACTCTGCCCCATTGTATATCTTCTCCAAGGATTTTAGTCTATGGAATGTATCTGAAGACTTTGATTCTGTAAATAAAAGGCAATAGGATTGTTTGTCTCCTCTTCCGACACGCCCTCGTAATTGATGCAGCCCTGCAAGTCCAAATCTTTCCGAGGCTTCTATAACAATAACAGTGGCATTGGGGATATCAATGCCTACTTCAACAACTGGTGTTGCAACCAAAATATCTATTTTCTTATCGCGAAAGTCCTGAAGCACTGCATCTTTCTCTTTTGCTCGTTGTTTGCCATGTAACAGTCCCAATTTGAACTTAGTAAACACGTGCTTTTGGAGTCTTTCAAACTCCGCTGATGCTGCTTTCACTGTGGTCATACTTTCTGATTCCTCAATAAATGGACAGACAATAAATGCCTGGTCTCCCTCAAGGATTTTTTTCTCAATCCATTGGTATGCTCCTTCCCTCTTGCTTTGTGGGACAAGCCAGGTTTTAATAATTTGCCTCCCTTTTGGCATTTCATCAATAACGGACAAATCCAAATCTCCGTACAGTGTGAGTGCAACGGTACGTGGAATAGGTGTTGCCGTCATGGTAAGTACATGAGGATTTTCTCCTTTTTCACGCATAATTCCTCTTTGCTCGACCCCAAATCGGTGTTGCTCGTCAATAACAATCAGACCGAGCTTCTCAAATTGGACAGCTTCAGACATAACTGCATGCGTACCGACCAGGATATCAGGGGTAAGCGTTATGTCCTCCTTTCCTTTCTGAGATTCTTGATGGTTGACTGTTTTACCCTTGCTGTTTCCTGTTCGTAAACCAACCGTGACTCCAAGGGGAGTAAGAAGTTTGTTAAGTGTCTCAAAATGTTGATTAGCTAATATCTCAGTGGGTGCCATAAGAACTGACTGAAATCCATTCAAGAAGGCAAGATACATTGCTATTCCGGCTACAACTGTTTTTCCCGATCCGACATCTCCTTGGACAAGACGGTTCATTGGTTCGGGTTTTTCAAGATCCTGAAAAATTTCATAAATGACTCTGCGTTGTGCATTCGTTGGCTCAAAGGGGAGTTGTTCCCAGAATGTTTGTATTTCTTTTTCAAATGTGGAGATAATAAACGCATGTCCTTTTAATTTTTGCCTCCATTCGGATTTTCTTTTCAACGCAGCAAGCTGGAGTAAAAAGACTTCATCAAATCCTAATCTCTCTCGTGCTTTTTCTGCATCTTCCAAAGTCTTAGGGAAGTGAATACTCTGAAGCGCTATGTAATAATCAAAAAGTCCTAGTCTTTTTAATGAGTCTTCTGGAAGAAATTCTGAAAGCTCATCAGTCCTTTGGAGTAACTTGTATACTTGTCTTCTAAGCCATTTTGAGGAGACCCCTGCTGTTTCTGGATAGATTGGTACAAGACGTCCTGTATGTATTGTCTGCCCATCTGCAGGAATGATTTCAAAATCCGGAGCTGTAAGTGAAAGTAAAAATCCATCACTTTCTACTCGTCCGGAAAGTGCTATCTTATCACCAAACTTAAGGGTCTTGGTAATAAATGGCTGGTTAAACCAGACCACATTGATACTTCCTGTTGGGTCAGTAACTTGTGCTTTTTGAATCTGTTTGTGGCTTTTTGTATAGTGATTTGAGATATCAGTGATAGTCCCTTGAATGGTAACGACTTCTCCTGCTTGGATCTTATTGATTGGGATGATAAGTGAGTAATCATCGTAGCGGTGGGGTAAGTGATACAGAAAGTCTTTAAGTGTATGAATCTCCAAGTTCTCTAGTCTTTTGACATAAGTCTGGTAAATCTTTCCTGCCTCAGGGATGGGAGTAGACAAGTTCATACAGTATTTATACTCTTGTTCCTTGGGGTTGTCTAGAATCTACGGGGTTTTGTCGATCGCTCCCTCTTTGCAAAGTTCCCCTCAGTCACTTTATCTGTGAAATCTGCCATCAAGCAGTGGAAATCTTTTTTACCGTCCCAGGGAAATATACGGAAGAACTGCTCCTGCAATAAGTGCAAGGCTCGCAATTGCAATAAGTACTTTTAAAATCCAATGATGTTTTCTAAAAAAATCCATAGTTATTTTTCTAATTTTAGCTTAAAGAATGTTCTTTTCCCATACTTTATTGTTTCTTCATCTTTTCCTTTTAATAAATCAGCTAGTGTTACTTTAGGATCTTTAACAACTTCATTTCCTGCAACCGTACCTCCTCCATGGGTTACTCTTTTAACATCAGAATAACTATCTGCAAAATTGTTCTCAACTAAAATTGTAGATAAACTAGCTTCTGATGCCCTTGTATACGGAATAAAGATTGTTTGAATATCCGTTGGAATTTCTTTATTCTGGACTGTTCTTTTGAAATTTTCAGATGCTTCATGGGCCGCCTCTTCTCCATGGAATTCTTTTACAATCTCAAGTGCCAATTCTCTTTTAACCTCCATTGGGTGTTCCCCAGAGTTGAGTCGGGTTTCAACATCATAGACCTTTTGCATAGGGAGGCGTGTTCCAAGTTTGAAATATTCAACAATAAGACTATCTTCTATTGCCATAATTTTTCCAAACATTTCCCGTGCCCCATCATCAATCCATATAGCATTTCCCCATGACTTACTCATTTTCCTTCCATCAGTCCCAATTAAAAATTCCATTGTTAAAACAAATGAATCTTTACTTCGTAAGTCTTTTTGAAGAGTACGCCCTGCTTGCATGTTAAATGTCTGATCTGTACC
>CAZRBN010000029.1:10910-16096 GCA_964598355.1 uncultured Gammaproteobacteria bacterium | reverse complement strand
TTGCTCCCCCTCCAATGACCAAAAAAAACTGGCGGTCATTGTGTTTCGCCAGTTGCTCTCGGATAAAGCTATTAAGCTTCTTGAGAAAATCGGTGTTAATTCCACCATTAGGAACAATAAGGGACCCCCCGATAGACATGACCACTTTATCAAGAAAGTTAGATCCCATAGCTCTAACTGCAAATGATAGCAAATAGAGGTCAATTTAGCAACAAGCAATTACCAAAAAGGAGATTTAGGAAGATTAGTGGTTATTATTTTTTCGTACCTCATCCATTGCTTTTTTTTTCATTCCATATCCAATAACTCCCGTTACACCGATAATCACCGCACCCGGGGCCTTTACAGCAAGATTATCTACCGTTAACAAAGTGCCTCCCACTGCCATACCTATCATTGGAGAAATAATAGATGTTCCTGACCCACCTTGATTATCAGATAGAGCATCATTGGATACAGGGTCAGGTGCTGGAGCTGGTTTCCTTTGACGTTCTGCTGGTTGAGCAACAGGTGGTTATGGTTATTGCTGTCAAGAGGCTTTTAGCCACAAAAAAGAGGACGTAGATTCCCACTTCCTCTTTCAATAAATACGCTTATCTTTTGGATCAAACTATAGTTTCCTGTCCATCTGCTCCAATAACTTTAGATCTACCAAAACCATCACGCGTTGTTACAACATCATTCTCTCCTAACCGTCTCTTGAAAGGTTCTGTTTGTAATGTTTGCTCCAGTGGAGTTCTACTAAACCTTTCAACAATAACCTGAGGTCCGTTTTTTGCTATTACACTCTGAGGGACTCTCTCTCCATGTTGTTGAGCATAAATAGCTTGTTCAATAAGATTTAATTTAACCATTAATTTTCACCTCCTTCAGTTTATAAAAGTTGAAATTAATGTGTGAAGGTTCAAGAAAATTTACTTGGCGCGAAATTCGTGCAGAATGTAATAAGGAAGAAGAATGTATGCTTTTTGTAATATGTAACATTTTCAACACCTCACTGTGCGAAAAATAATAGTAACAAGAATGTACTATACGCCTAATGCTTATTGCTGTCAAGAGGTTTTGGGCACCAAAAAATTCCCTGTCTTAAGAGGGGGTATAAAAAAAGTAGTTATTACCTTACTACTTTCCTACGATCTATTCCTTGTTCCACAGGCGCAGTTACCCATCAGAGTTGACTTTTGGTCTTCTTGCTCTTTTTTTGATACCTGCTTTAGGGTCAGCCTCAGATCTAGAACGTCGGGTTTGAGAAGACTGAGCTGTTGAATTTTCAGAGCCAGGAAATGGTGATTTTCTACCCCACGCAATCTCTCTATGACCAAAAGGATCTATGAGTCGTGCATCCGGAGATGCTTTCCCCATGGCTAAATCTAATAAATTGGATTCTTGCTCTGTCATAAAATAAGTATAGGGTTTTAGGTAAATATATTCTTGACCCTGCTACCACAGGTTTCTAACAGTTACCTGTCAGAGTATGTCTTTTCAGACAACATCAAAACAATTGTAAGGAAGCAATACGAGGACTTTTATGGCAATTGTGTAAGAAATTGGTAATAGTAAGGAGACAAGAGGAATGTACGGAGGAATAAAGTATTATCTTCTACTATCGCCAGGATTATGAATTTTATGAATAGGTATCCCACCAGGCATCCCTTCCATTTGTTTATTTATCCGACTCACTACACCGGATGATTCTGGTTTTGGTCCTGATTCTGATCTATGAAGTATATGAACGGGTGTCCCCCCAGACGTTTCTTCCATTTGTTTATTTACCCGACTCACTACACCGGATGGTTGTGAAAGTCCACTTCTCTGTGAACCTTTTGATGACTCCGTTGTCATAGAGGGATAGTATATAACAGCTTTTACCATTTTTCAATAGTTATAAGCTCATTTCTGACATATGGGACAAAAGTAGGTGCCTCGTCCACCGAGGGCTATCTTTTGAATTATCGTCCCGTCTCTTTTACATTTTTGTCCATTTTTTCCATAGATAAGGGTATGACTTTGATACTTGCCTATTTCTCCCAAAACATTTACAAATGTTAATTCAGATGCTCCCCCTTCTTCTAAGCCCTTTTGTAGGACTGTTAGAATAGCCTTGTAGAGACTTTCTCTTTCTTTTTGGTCCAATGTATTTGCAGGTCTTTTTGGATTGATTTGAGACAGGTACAGGGCGTCGTTTGCATAGATATTACCTATTCCTGACATCTTTTTTTGGTCCATAATAAGTGGCTTTATAGGAGTCCTAGACTTTGCAAGAATTGCGTTAAATTGCTCTTCTGTCAAACTACCTTCCTTCTTTACTAGAGGAAACTCAAGACCAAGCTCTTTGAAGAAAGGCAATTCCTCTACTTTATCTGTTGACGTAACCTTTATCCATCCAAATTGTCGAATATCGTTGTAGTAGAGTGTTGCGCCTTTATTTAAATGAAAAATAACATGTGTCCATGAATTGGGAAGCTCTTTCCCAACTCGTTTGAGATCTGTATTGATAACTCTTGGCTCGTCTTTTCCTCTATAGACAAGTTGACCAGTCAACTTGATATGAATTGCTAAGGAGTACTTGTTGGAAAGATCTATCACCAATCCTTTCCCAAATCGTCTGACAGCAGTGACCTTTGCCCCCTCTATATCTTTTACATTCCCCTGGAATATTTTTGGGCGCTTTACATCAACTGACTCAATGGTATGTCCAACAACATACTTTTCCAACCCCTTTCGAAGAGTCTCAACTTCCGGCAATTCTGGCATACTATCTCCATCCTAACTCAGTAAATAATTTTTCAGATGGTGTTGGGAATGGAGCTGTCTTAATATCTTCTTTGGAAAGCCACATCAACTCGGCAATATCATCTCCTGGTGTTACTTCCCCACTCTCATACTCTGCTTTATAAACATGAAAAAGATAATGGACATCCTCTCCATATTTGTTTTGTGCATACCCTTCATCAAACGAAAGTCTTTCTATATTTTTCAAAGTAATACCTGCTTCCTCACGAATTTCTCTTCTGAGTGCTTCTTCCAAACTCTCTTCTTCAGGATTTACTCCCCCGCCAAGAAGATGGCATGTATTTGGGTATGGACCAACATCTTTAGGTTTTTTCCCAAATAAGTACTTCCCTTCTTTTTCTATAATTGCACTGACAATTACTCTATATTTCATAGCTTTTTACAATACTTTCCATTCTTTCTACAAAATGTTTTTTATCAAATTTCTCCGCTTGTTTTATACAATCTTCCGATCTAATTTTCAACTTCTCAAACTTTTTCACCGCAGTCTTAATACTTTCAACATGTAGCTCGTCAAAAAATACTCCTGTCGGACCCACTTGTCCTGAGCTTGCCGAAGGATCTATCACTGTTTCTTTTACGCCACCTGATTTGTAGGCAATAACTGGTGTCCCCTGTCCCATTGCCTCAACAGGTACTATCCCAAAATCCTCATCCTCTCCTGCAAAGAAAAACGCTTTAGCATCTTTCATCAGTGCTAACTTTTCCCCGTCACTTACCTCACCCAAAAATTCCACTGTTGGCCCCGCCATTTCTTTAAGCTCTTCTCCATATCCAGCAAATCCTTTCCCAAAAATCTTAAGAGGTACTTTCAACTCATTTGCAGCTTTGATAAGAAGGTCAAAATGCTTTGGCCTGGCAAGTCTACCTCCCGCCAGATAGTACCCATCTGCCTTAAACTCCGCATGAGGCATTTCAAATTTCAGATGCACTTCAACTGGTGGATACACAACAACCACCTCTTTTCTATAGAATTTTTTAATTCTTCCTGCAACTTCCTCTGAGTTGGCAATATACTGGTCAACATTTTCGGATGCTTTATAGTCAACCATTCGCAAAATATGATTCATCAGCTCTGCAATTATTCGAAAGAGTGGGTGTTTCTTCCATTCTCTGGCTGTTGCATACCCATAAAGGTATCTTGGAGGTGTATGACAGTAACAAATTTGTTTTGCTTGTTTTTTGCGAATCATATTAGGAGTATAAGCACCTGTTGCAGAGACAATAATAACGTCATACCCTGAAAAATTAAAAATTTTGAACACCCAAGGAGCAATGAGTCTATAAATACTAATAAACTTTTCCGTGAATGGAATCTCATTCAAAGGAGATGTCTTGATGTCCCAATCTTTAAACCGCTCTGCATGCGGACCTAAATACTTTGGAGCATAAATAAGGGTAAACACAGGAGCATCGGGATACATTTCATGCAGCGTCTCCAACACCCTCTCTGCCCCACCATACTCTTTTATATAATCGTGAACTAATGCAATTTTGCTTTTCATACTTTCTTCCTTATTCTCCTTCTCCTCGCCAGATGGCGGAGGTGGATTAGGAGAAAGTCGGGATGAGGTCATTCTTATTGAGGTCGGCCTCAACATTCAGAACCTCAGAACTTCTGATCCATCTTCTTTTTTTATAGATCCCCTATTCCTACAAGAGGACTACATTTGCAGTCAGGGATGACAAATAGATTATATCAGAACATGCTTGTCCTCTTTGGATACACTTTGACCTTCTTTATCCTGGTTGACCAGCCATAGTTTCTCTCGTATCATGCTCACTATTGCTAATATGAATATTCAGAAATTTGATTTTCTTGTCGCTTTCTATATAACCTGTGTCATCATTTCAGAGCTTATGGGAACCAAAACCTTTCCTTTGTGGAGCTTTGGATCCTTTCATCTTAATGCAACCGTTGTTATTTTTGTGTTGCCATTTATTTATGCAGTCAATGACATTATTGTTGAAGTCTATGGAAAAGAACGAGCACAAAGCATTGTCCGCTCCAGTCTTTTTATGATTCTCTTTCTGCTCGTTTTCTCTCTTTTGGCCACTAATCTTCCACCGAGTAAACGCTTTTTCCTCACCGACCCAGCCTACAAAACTATTTTTGGCATTTCTGCACGATTCTCTGCTGCATCTCTTATTGCTTTTGCAGTGAGTGAATTTACCGATGTCTTTATTTTTGCCAAGCTACGACAGAAATTAGGTAAGCATAATTTGTGGCTTCGTACCAATGTGTCTAATTTTGTTTCTGAATTTTTAGATACCGCACTTTTTATGACTCTTGCTTTTTATACTCTTAATACATCTCTTCTTGCCAACTTCAGCTTTATTGCAGGGATTGCTCTTCCCTATTGGCTCCTCCGCTGTGGCATGTCTATTATTGA
>CAZRBN010000029.1:0-10810 GCA_964598355.1 uncultured Gammaproteobacteria bacterium | reverse complement strand
GTTGTTTCTTGTTGTTTTGGCTCTTCTGGAGCAAAACCTATCCTCTTCTTTAAGGAATTAAATCCAAAAATATCAAATACTTCTGCAAATCTTTCTTTAGTAAAATTCTTAACATCCGCTTTTTCTAACTCTAAATGGACAGGTGCATCCACATGAATTGTAGCCAAGGTTTTGGCAAGACTTGCCTGTTCTGCATCTGTGGCAAATTTCTGTGCAAGCTCAGGCTTTAAGTCCCCCAAATGCTTATACAGATTTTCAAAGGAATCATATTGTTGCAGGAGGCTTGCTGCTGTCTTTGGGCCAATGCCTGTTACTCCTGGATAGCCATCGGATTGATCACCAACCAACGCTTTATAGTCTATAAATTGACTTGCCTTTACCCCATATTTCTCTTCAATTGCTTGCTCATCCATCATCACCGACTTCGTAATGCCAGTTATTGGCATAAGCACTTTCACATGACCATTTACCAGCTGAAGCAAATCCCTATCCCCTGTCACAATAATTGTCTCAAGTCCTTTTTCTTTCGCTTCTTTTGAAAGGGTTCCAACCAAATCGTCTGCCTCATATCCATCAACTCCATAATGAGGTACTCCTAAGATATCCAATGATTCGTGTAATCGTGGAACTTGTGGTGCCAAGTCATCCGACATTTTTGGTCTATTCGCGTGATACCCCACATACATATTCATACGAAACGTCGGTTCTCCCCTATCAAAACAAATAGTCAGATAATCGGGATGGACTTCTTCGAATAATTTCAGCATCATCGCATAAAATCCGTATATAGCATTTACAATCTTCCCTTCTGTATCAGTAAAGGGAGGATATGCATGAAATGCGCGGTGAATAATAGCATTGCCATCAATAAGAAGTAATGTAGACATACAAAAATTATATCATGTATAACGTATACTAAGACTTTTTTACCCTCTCACTTTTGCAGCTGCTATTTTAGGAAGAAATGGAGATGCTACTTTTGGTTTGGCTCCTAATAAAGCAATAAAATCGTCCGCTTCCATTGTCTCTTTCTTCATTAATGCTTCTGCTAACTTATCCATTTCTTTTCTCACAGATTTAATTGCTTTGATTGCCCCATCATAGGCAGCATCAAGAAGGCTCTTTACTTCAGTATCAACTTTTGATTTCATATCTGGAGAGACTTCATATGCTTCATAACTAAATCTTTTGTCTGGAGCTAAATTCATTGGACCCAAATCGCTCATTCCCATTTCGAGTACCATTTGTCGTGCAACACTCGTCGCTTTTTCAATATCGTTTGATGCTCCTGTTGTTATCTCACCAAAGACTACCTGCTCTGCAGCACGGCCACCCATCATCATGGCAAGCTGTTCCATAAGATAGGTACGAGTTTCGTGCAAATGTTCTGCAGGCTCAGTCATAGTATGTCCAAGACTCATTCCTCGACTCACAATAGAAATCCGATGAATTGGATCCATATGAGGCATGTACCAGCTCACTAGTGCGTGACCTGCCTCATGATATGCTGTCATTTTCTTATCTTCATCTGATTGAAGTCTCTTTTTCTCAGGTCCTAATTTTACTTTGGTTGCAGATTCTTCAATATCTGCCATAGTGATTGCTTTATGACTAAGTCTGGCTGCACCGATTGCTGCTTCATTGAGCATATTCTCCAAATCTGCTCCACTAAATCCAACTGTTCTTTGTGAAACCTTATCCCAATCTACTTTTTCATCAACTGGCTTTCCTTTTGCATGAATTGAAAGGATTGCTTTTCTGCCCTCTTTGTCTGGCATATCCAAAGACACTCTTCTGTCAAATCTTCCTGGTCTGACAAGTGCTGGATCCAAGACATCTGGCCTGTTGGTTGCTGCCATCACAATAACTTGCTCATTTTGAGTAAATCCATCCATCTCAACCAAAATCTGATTAAGCGTTTGCTCACGCTCATCGTGACCTCCCATAAGTCCCATTCCCCGTTGTCGTCCAATGGCATCGATTTCATCAATAAAAATAATTGCTGGTTGTGCTTTTTTGGCAGTATTAAACAAATCTCGTACACGACTTGCACCAACTCCGACAAGCATTTCCATAAATTCAGATCCTGCCATGGAGAAGAAAGCAACTCCTGCTTCCCCTGCTGTTGCACGAGCAAGAAGTGTTTTTCCAGTACCTGCAGGACCTATCATAAGTACTCCTTTTGGAGTTCTAGCTCCCATTGCTTTATATTTACCTGGATTTTTTAGGAAGTCGACAATTTCTGTCAATTCTTGTTTGGCTTCATCAACTCCTGCAACATCAGAGAATGTTGTTTGTGGAGTATCTTTTGCAATAAGCTTACCTGCAGACTTTCCAAAAGAAAAAATATTCTCCTGTGCCCCTCGTGCCTGTCTGAAAATAAAGTAAAAGAAAGCCACCATAAGAAGAATTGGCAATACACTGGTGAGAAGATTAAGCCAATTCCCTACTCCGGATGTATCTTTTACAACAACTTTTGTTTTATCTAAAGAAACGCCAGCATCTTTGAAAAGTGTATATACATTTGCACTTGGCTCTTTGGTTGTATCAACTATTTTTCCACCCTTTTCGGTTGCCTGAATTTTTGTGTCACTTACGGTAATACTTTGTACTTTTCCATCTCTCACATCTTGGACCACCTGAGAAAGAGGCACTGTTTGAGAATTATCAAATCCTGAGTTAAAGCCCATGAAAACAAAAAAGAGCATGAAAGCTAAAAACCCATACAATAGAATATTTTTCCACGAGAAGTTGAGCTTTACCTTATAAATTTTTTTGGAGTTTTTCTTTGAAGAATTACCTGCCATAGTAAAAATGAGTATATCATAGGCATTTGAAGAATGCACGCGTTGCCTGCCTGCCAATAGGTCTAACTTACTGACAAAATGCCGATTTCTATCCGACAGGCTTTTTGTTTGACTCCCAACAATAACGCATACTATAGTAGACATCCTTATGTCATATCGTACGCCAGATGGAGAGCTGACGGGATTACCATCTGTTACAACAGATATGCATTTACCTTCCAGACCCAGAACTCCCACACAGCCAACTGATGTTTCACCGAGAAGATTTGATTTTTTAGTTGAGCCATCAGAAGATACTGGAGGAGAATACCCTTCCTATAAAGGAGATGTACAGATCACGCAATGTAACCGATGGTCTCGATAATAACAACACCTTCCCCTCTACGGATAAACCTAGAGACCATTTCAAAACTCAATTTTGTTCTTCGAGCGAATCCTGAGTTTTCCGAAGGATGGGTCGAGAAATATCATCTGATACGTCCCTACTCTCAAACAATAAGTTTCTAAAAAATTTTCTAGACAAATTAGTTACACAATACCTACAGACTTCATACAGCTCATTGACATCTATGTTGTATGAGACTATTATGCCTTTGATAGTCAGTTTTTTGTTAGGAAAAAGTCTCTATTGAGTATGGTTTTAACTCCTGAAGCCCCAAACGGTATTGAAAAGTATATGGGAACGTCTCGCGCTGCGAAAGACTTCTTGCTTCATGATCCAGCAGAACGTGCTTTTATACACCAAAGAGAAATTGTTGCTGAGAGAGATAGGTTGGAGGAAGAAAGGAGAATTCGACGGGCTGCAGGGCTTTCTACCAACTTTTCTTTACTCCCCTGGTAAAAGAATTGTATTTCCCCTTTTCTGAAGTAATGACTCCTTCTCCATTCTTTCTACAATAGTTTGTAAACGTTCTTTTGTTACTGGTGCCTGTTGCTGAGAAAAATAGTCAAGAAGTCCGTCTATTGCTATTGCTCTTTCCTTCAAGAGAACTTTTAGTATCCCTCCTCGATAATATCTATCAGAGTCTTTAAATTTTGATTGCTTAGGTATCGGTATCTTATGCTCTTTCAACATTACTGAAGCATAGTCCATAAGAGCCTGATTCCACTCATAAGCTCTCCCTTTAGGAAGCACCTGTTGAGCTATTTCTCTTATTTCATTTTCCTTTGTCTCTTTTGGCTCTTCTGTCCCCTTTGGTCCCTTAAAAAGGGTTAATATTACCTTCCTCACATTCGTATCTACTACCGCTACTTGCTTATTAAAAGCAAAACACAAAATGGCTCTGGCTGTATACTCTCCCACTCCCGGTAATTTCCGTAACTCTTCTTCTGTCGCAGGCCAAAGAATCGTCATCGCGAGCGAAGCGTGGCGATCTCCTTCCTTTTTATGAGATTGCTTCGTCGTTGAAACTCCTCGCGATGACGACCGCTCAACCAGCTCTCTCGCTAATTTCTGTACATAGAGTGCTCGTCTGTTATATCCCAATCCCGACCAATACCTCAAAACTTCCGAGGTTGGAGCTTCTGCCAAACTTTGTACCGTAGGAAATCGCTTCATCCATTCTATATACATTGGAACAACTCGACTTATTTGTGTCTGCTGAGACATCACTTCGGATACTAAAATCTTATACGGATCTCTCTGCTGCACGCGGGTACTGTCTGATACTCTCCACGGCAAATCCCGCTTATTTTTCTCATACCAATCTAATATTTCTTTCTGGAAAGATTTGATTTGTTTGTTTGTTAATTTAATCGTCATTACAAAAAACGACTCACTCACTGTCATCCCGCACTTGATGCGGGATCCATTTTTCCCTAAAGAAGTT
This sequence comes from uncultured Gammaproteobacteria bacterium, assembly GCA_964598355.1. Classification (GTDB taxonomy): domain Bacteria; phylum Patescibacteriota; class Microgenomatia; order Levybacterales; family UBA12049; genus DASQJJ01. The sequence continues at coordinate 6,174 of CAZRBN010000029.1, read as the reverse complement.
AAAGGACTGGATTTCCTCAAGAGTATCATCTTCTTCGAAGTGGCGCCTGCCTTCGCAGGAATGACAAGAACGTTTAGAATGCCATTGTAGCAAATTTAAATTTTAAATTTTAGGTTTCATCTGCTACCATTAGAATATGGAAATAAAAATTCTGCAACTCAATATATGGGCTGGTACCCACTTTCCCGTTATCAAAAAGTTTATTGAAGAAAATGACTTTGATATTTTGTGCTTCCAAGAAGTTGCAGGAGCAAATACGATTATTGGAAATATACACACAAAAATAAATTATCTTCTCGCTTTACAAGAAATCCTTGGTACCACACATGAAGTAGATTTTGCTATTGCTGACACCTTTACTTCTGGACCCGAATCTTTTATGGGCAATGCCATTTTTTACCGAAAAAGATTCTTATTACAAGGAAAAAATATTCTTTATTTGCACCAAAATGCAAAACCCTTCTTGTCTACTCTAACAACATTTGAGGAGGTAGGAAGAAATGTGCTCCACTTAACACTTTCTCTAGGGAACCAGAAAATTGATGTACTCACTGGTCATTTAGCTTGGGGACCTACTCCTCTAGAACGACCACACCAGCGTGCACAAAACACCAAACTTGTTGAGTATGTAAAACATCTGAAAAATCCCTTTATTTTAACTGGAGATTTTAATATTACACCTGACCAACCAACAGTTGTTGCACTTGAGCAATTTGGGCAAAACCTCACTACAAAATATCATGTCCCAAATACGCTAGATCCATATAATCATACTGCTTGGGAAAAAATACAACCTGGATTTAGCGTTGACTATATATTTATCAGTCCACAAATCAAAGTAGTCCATTTTGAAGTTCTAGACACTATCCACATGTCCGACCACCTCGGCCTCACGGCAACAGTAGAGATATAAAAGGAATTCGTATTTAGCAAAACAACTTATACCAAATACTATGTTATAGAAGGAGTCCCATTTTTACTTTGACTTCTTTTAGTGTTTGCTGAGCTATCACTTGGCATTGTGCTCGTGACTCAGCAAGAATTTTGTCGACTATTTCTGGATGTTCTTCATAGAACTTTCTTTTCTCTTGCATTGGCTTTAGTTCTTCATAAATTGACTCGGCAATAAATTGCTTCATATCTCCATACCGAATTTGTCCTTTTTCATAATCCTCTTTAAATTTCTTGTGCATATCATCTTTGTTAAAAAGAGCAAGCAAAGTAAAAAGTGTTGCAACTCCTCCTTCTTTGGGTACAGGCCCTCCTGTTGTCCCAGTATCTGTTGTTACTTTTGCGAGCTTTTTCTTTATCGTTTCAAAATCATCAGAAAGATTAATTGCACTTCCTTCAACTGTTTTACTCATTTTCCCATGCCCTAAAAGGGATGGAACATATTCTCCTTTTGTTTTAAATCGCCTTGGCTCTGGGAAAGTCTCACCATAGAGCAGATTAAACTTGCGAGCAATTTCCCGTGCTACCTCTAAGTGAGGCTCTTGATCTAATCCTACTGGTACTAATTCACCTTTGTAGAGCAAAATATCAGCTGCCATGAGGATTGGATAATTCAGAAGTGCGACTGTAATATTTTTTGGGTACTGTGCTTTTTTCTCTTTAAATGTGGGCAAATCTTCAAGTGGTGCTAATGGATACACAGTAGAAAGAAGGTATGCAAGCTCGGTATGTTCGGGTATTTGTGACTGAATTTCTATTTTGCATTTCTCTGGATCTAACCCTGCAGAGAGATAATCCAAGACAACATCTCTTACTTGTTGACTCAGCGTTTTTGCATCGTATGGTGTGGTGAGCACATGCAAATCTGCAATAAAGAAAATACAATCATACAAATCTTGTAACTCCAACATCCCCTTTGCTCCACCCAAATAATTACCAAGCTGCAGTCGTCCTGTTGCTCTCATGCCTCCAAAAACCTTTTTTCGAGTATCACTTACCTCATCAGTAAAATCCCCAATTGCTGCACTATTGAGCTTGACTAAATCTTTTGCCTGAAGACTGAGAGCAAATAATTTGTCTCCACTTCCTCCATAAATTTTGCCTTGTTGGAGCACTTTTTTATCAAGATAATATGGAATATCTAAACCAACAAGTGGGACAACTCCCGTCTCTGTACCAAGCTCTTTTAGGTCCTCTTCCGTTGCAAAATCTAATTGTTGTACTCCTAAATAACCCCTTACTTTTTCGAGGTTAAACTTTGTGTCTGCTCTTCTTTGGATGGCGACAATGCCATTCTCTGTCTTGTATAAAAGCGTTGGAATAGCATCTTTAAAAGTAATGTCATGAAACATGACATGAGATGCCACATCGAGTGGTAAATCTTCGGGAAGTGGAATAACGTTATACTCCATTCCAGCATTTTTTAACTTCTCTTCAATTTTTATTAATAATGTATTCATATTTTTTTCCTTCCCTTTTGTCTCCTTTGTCTCTTTTGGAACCTTTGGCCCTTTCCCTTAATGGATGCGTGCTCCCGCTTTCACCGTTTTTTCTGGAACCAACAGTACTACTCCCTCTTCATTATCTGTTGCCATAATCATTCCTTGTGACTCATATCCTCTAAATTTTCTTGGCTCTAAATTCACACATACTGCAATCTGCTTACCTTCCAAGACGCTTGGATCTGGATAAAAAGGAGCAATTGCTGACATGACTTGCCTAACATCTCTTCCAGGATATTTCCCTACCAATTCTGGAAGAGGAGTAAAACCTTCGTCATTGCGAAGGGCTTGCGACGTGGCAATCTCTTCCCCTGTCATTCTTGCTTGACCAGAATCTGGCGTTGGTTCACCCTTGTCTTCGGCTTCGCCTTGCAAGCGAGCTCGACCTTCGGTTTCCGGTCCAAAGTCAAAAATTAACTTTATCAATCGATCAGCATCTGGTACTTTGGTTGCCTCCAAAACCGTCCCTATTCTTATTTTTACCTTACTAAACTCTTCTATATTTATAGTGCTCATTGTCTTTCCTTTCTTATATCCTAAATCTTGAATCTTAAATCCTGCTATCTATTCTACCATGTTTGGCTGCTTTATTGAATGGGAGGGCGCGCTCCTCCCCTGTCTTTCACGAGTGAAACTTTACATCCACTCCCTTTTCCCGAGCCTTTCTTTCTCCTTGAAGAGCAAGATCAACTAATTGACTTACTCTCTCTGAGAGAGGATGCCTAAGGTAATTTACTTCATCCTCAGGAAAAATGCGTTGTGCAATAACTTCAGAAGTAACCAAACCTCTCTCCCCTGCAACTCCTGCTCTACGAGTACGACTTGTTGCAATTCGTCTTGCATGCATAACTTCTTTTTGTATTTCTCTTGTCATATATTTCACCTCCTTTCTTGTGGCCAACTCGCTATCAATCTCCCAAAAGTAGCGGGCTGCCCACAAAAAAACCTCTCTTGAGAGAGGTCCGTCATTAAAAGCACGTTAAAAACTAACCCCTCAAAGAGAAGTTGTCCCACCATGCTAATTTTTCACTTTTCATTTTTAACTGTAAATTTTTATGTAACATATTTAAAATTTCCTTCTTTAATTTCTTTTGCTCCTCTTGTGACTGTTGCAACGCCGATGCCAAGTTTTTTGGCAATTGAGTGTTGCCCCATTCCTTTTTTGAGAAGTTTTACTATTTCTACTCTTGTTGCAAATTCTTCAATCTCTGCAGGGGTTAATAACCCGAGCAAAAGATTTTCCATTTCTTTTTCTGTTGTCGCTTGTAATAATGTCTGTACCAAAACAGAAATAGATTTCATCTTGTACTAGTATACTAGTACATTAGTACTATGTCAAGAGCTCTTTTGTCTGGATGCTTGTCGACGTCTGAGAAGTGCTTCACGTACAAGTCTTTTCTCTCTTCCTATTCTCCACGAATATCTATTATCGATAATTGCTCCAATAATAAGTCCAAGAAGACCTGTTGTTATCATAATCTCGGGGTTTAGCAGAGAGCTTGAAGAATCAATTGAGCCACCACTCCTCATTCCCTGAAACACTTCTCTCAAAAATTCTCCTGTAGGGAAAACAACACTCCCAATAGCTCCTCCAAGGAGTGCCCCTCCTTGAGATGCAGCAAAATCTTTCACGGTACTAGGACAGACATCTGCTGGGACTGATCGCCTTGTCCTTCGAAGGTGTCCACCTTCAAGCAAGTCATTTTCCGCGTGGCGTATTTCATGAGCAAAGTTGCGAATACCTAGAATAACCCCTTGCCTTTCCATAGTGAAAATATAAGGAAAGTACGTAAGATACCCTTTTATAAAATATGAAAAAAAAGCAAGAAGTCTTTTTTTAACTAGAATACTCTCGGTAATTCAATAAGTCGTCCTTAAATTGTCAAATAGAATATAAGAAAGTATAATGTACACATATGCCAGAGATTCAGCCACTCCCAGGTATTGTAAAGCCAGAAAGACCTATCCCCCCAACAGTAAAGATTCACCTACGTGGTCTTGATGTAACTATTGTCCCTGATGGAATTTCTGAAGTTACAACAGAATCAACAGCCTCATTTGAAACACTTTTTGATAGACAAGGCAAAAGAATTGGCCAGCGAATTAATGAAGATCCACGACTAAATGAAACAGTTCCGACTGCCATGAAAAGAGAGATTGGTTTTCAGTTTTCAAATGCACTGGATGTGCTCACAGGGGAAAAAGAAGCACCACCCATTACAAAAACAAGTAAAAAAAGAGAGGAATCAGACAATTTTAGAGTAACACCACAAGAAGCAGCTATTATTAAGGGCTGGATTGGTGAAAAAAGATTCATCCTAAAAGATAGACCTTTTCAGGAAGAAACTGCACAGTCACTGCAAGCAAAACTAAAAGAAATTGATGAATCAGCACGTGCTGAAGAAGTTATAGCACATCTCAAAGATATGTATGTAAGACACATGGTAGCAGGTAAGCTTTCTGGAACCACAGAGGTAACAATAGACAATACCTTCCCTTATTCTGCTCACTTACACGATGTTACTGCAGTTGCCTTTCCTTTATGGAGTACTGCTGCTCCTCTTCTCGAAGAGTTTGCTGCCCCTCTTGCAAGTGCTCTTTTTGCTGTAACACGTGATAAAAAACTTATCTTTAATGTTCGACAACTCAAAAACGCAAACTGGAAAAAAGTTGGAGGAGGTATTGCAGGGATGATGAGTCATGTCACAGATAGACCAACGCTTGCTGATATCGATAAACAAATGAAAAAAGAAGGAGTCGAAGAAGCAGGTCTTACTCAGGAGGATCTCTCCTATCCTAGGGATTTAGAACATCCAGATATTCCGCAAAAATCACGTGTAGTCCTGCTAGGCTACGCGCATGCAACAACGCAAGCGTCTGAAAACCGTCCTCGATGGGAAGGATTAGGCTATGTAGTCCTTCCAGAGAATTCAAATGTTGTTAGACGAAGAGTCGCTACTGCGGAGCAATCTTTAATAGGAAATTCTCGACAAGATTTTGCTGAAGGTGACGTACGATTTTTCAAGGCAAACTCAAGAACAATCGAAAAACTTGTGCAATTTGAAAGTTACTGGCCAACAACACACCTTGCTGGTCTCTTGGCTGTTGGCTTCCGATTTAAACGTGAAGAATTAGAGAAAAAAGGCATAGCAAAAGATGTAGTTTACCAACAAGTAAGCCAATGGGTTGAAGATGTTGCCAAACTTGCAAACACTACCTATGACCGAATAGATACGCGTGTCCAGCAATTCTACCTAGATGAAGCTAACAAACAACTTCTTGATGAAAGAATAGCTGCCGGCAAAAATGTAAAAGGATACGATCCAACTATCCCCCCATCAGACGTTGAAGATCCCAAACATCCTGGACAAATTATTCCAGGGCAAGGTTTACCTTCTGTTGACGAAGAAATACAAAGACTCTTTAGACCAAGGCTCTATGCACTTTCTGAGTTTTTTAGAAAATTCTTAACTAAAAGACCTCTTAAAAAAAGGTCCTTGTAGAATTACCCAAGCCCCTTACTTTCCAGGACTTTCACTTAACAAACGTTTCCCCTTGTCACCATAAGCATTATAGGGTATAATCTCGCACAATGGCCTTGGCAGAACGACAAGTAAAAAGGAAAATTCCTGACAGACTTCCTCGTAAAGAAATTTCTACAGCAGGATATGGCCTTTCTATTATTGCTCATACTCTAGATGGTCTTACTCTTAAATCTCGA
>CAZRBN010000028.1:0-16695 GCA_964598355.1 uncultured Gammaproteobacteria bacterium | reverse complement strand
AGAAATGCCAATTCCTGAAATGGAAGGTCATTCTAAATAATAGGTAAGAGTAACTAGAGAATATATCCCGTTAAAAGCGGGATCTGTTATCAAACTTTTTTTGAGATTTCCTCGGCACGATTTGAGTCTAGAAAGTGCAGCAGGCCCTGAGTAACTGTGTTGGAACATATTTCTATCAAAATTATGCTTCATTATAGAGCATATCTCGGGTATCTTGATGTAAGTATTTCCTTTAGGATATAATCCGTTCATGTCTGAGTGCACATTTAGAATACTTCGTCATATGCAAGAAGATCCAGAACCTGGACGCGAATTTTCTGTTGGAGGTTACAAGCCCAAGTCCAAGTCCAAGAAAAAACATGTAACACATAAAGTGGAGAGAATAGTTTCGCCTGGTGTTACAGTAACTGCAAGTCATGGCTTAAAAGAAGATCCTGTAATAGTAAGAATTAGTGGCCCACTTGCACAGACCGTAACGATTAGACCAGGTGAGTTTGGATCAATTTTTGTTTGTAAAGCACCTCCAATATCTGTAGATTTTGATCATGCACCAGTCTCTCCTGTGCGACATCCGAGAAGAAGAATTTAAGATGGAAGTATCAAAATTTTTTTCTTACCATTCTATACGTAGATCGCCGATGTTTGGTTATAAACTATTCGTTAATACAGGAGAATACCAAATAAACGTATCTCCTAATCTAGTGCATTAAAATATATCAGAAGAGGAGGGCAGATTGAGTGAGAATGTGACAGCCAATAACCATCTTAGATCTAGTTAGTCTGATAAATAGACAAGTTAATTAGGGCAGGATTCCCCCCACAGAAATCATGATTGATACAACTAGTGTGATAATAAGGGAGAAGAAAAACATTTTCCTTGCCCATCGATTAGTATCTTTTGTTGTAAAACCACTTATCCCAAGCGCCAACCAGATTAATCCAAGTAAAACAGTAATACTAAGGTAGGCATATCCAGTAAATCGAAAAACTGTCAGCAGACTCGTTGCAACAAGAAAAGCAGCTACATATACGACAATGTGAATTTTAGTTGTTAGTATACCTTTCTTAACAGAAAGTATGGGAAGCCCGGCATTTCTATAGTCTTCCAGTCTGTAGAGTGCTATGGCATAAAAATGGGGCATTTGCCAGGTAATGAGAATTAAAAATAATAGCAATGCAGCAATGTCAAAGTGGTTTGTAACAGCAGTATACCCAACAACAGGGGGGACAGCCCCTGAGACACTGCCGATAAGGGTACTGTAGACAGAATGTCGTTTGCTTGGAGTATAAAGACCTACATAGAAAAAGAATCCAATGAATGCAATAAAGGATGTAAGGAGATTGGTGTAAAGAAGAAGAAGAGAGAACCCTATCAGACCTAAGATAATTCCGTATACCAATGCAACCTGAGGAGATATAACCTTTTTTACTAACGCCCGATTCTTCGTCCGATTCATTTTTTCATCAATTCCTCGGTCCATAATATTATTACAAACACAGGCAGACGCTATAACAAAAGAAAGACCAAGAATCATTGCAATGAATAACCATATGTTATTATGCCAGTGGGATGCAAGAAAAAATCCAGCAGCAGCAGTTACAGCATTGCCATAAATAATGCCCGGTTTGGTGAGAAGATAATATTGTGTAAAAAGTGATCGATTCATTATATATGTATCATGCTCTTGGAAGGAATATGTATGTAGTATTAGGTCTTATGTAGTAAGAGGATAGAAAAAAATACATACTACTATCTACGTATTACTATTTGTGTATTCCTTCGTTTAGCATAATGACCTGATTCATATCTTTTGGTGTCATATTGTAATTAAGGTGATACATAATCCATAAAGATGCAACAACAACAAGCAACACAATACTAAATGTTGAAAGGAAAAAAACGAGATTCCACCTTGGTTTTGATTCTTGCCCGAGATGCAAAAAATAGAAGAGTTGTACTACTAGTTGTATGAAAGCGAGAGCTACGAATAAGATGGTCAATAATTCATGAGAAAACATATGGTGGAGAGAGGTAATATGACTCATGGCAAAAAGGTACGCAGTAACAGTTAAGATGATAGAAAATAAAAATCCTATGATATATGTGGTAAATGTTGTTTTGTGATGTATGTGAGTACTCATGTTTTTAAATTGAAAATTATTTATATTACTCCCAGTAAATATACGATAGTAAAAATAAAAATCCACACAATATCGAGGAAATGCCAAAAAAGACTTAGCAGTGTTAATTTACGAAGTGAATTTTCTGTAAATCCTCGAAAAAATATTGAGATAAAAAGAAGAAGCATCCAAAAGAGTCCAAAGAAAATATGCAGTCCATGTGTTCCAACGAGAGTAAAGAAAGAAGATAGAAATGCACTGCGTTGAAAGGTGTTCCCTTCAACAAGTAGGTGAGAAAATTCTGAAAGTTCCATTATCAAAAATGCAACTCCAAGAGCAAATGTAATGCCAAAGCATATCACTGTTTTTTTTATATCATTTTGTTTTGCAAAGAGTACTCCTACACCACACGTGAAACTACTTGTCAGAAGGATAAGTGTTTCAATAAGAGCAAAAGGGAGATCGAAAAGACTCGTGCTTGATGGACCGCCAAATGTATTTCCATGCAGGACTACATATGCTGCAAAAAGAGCAGCAAACATGAGTAAGTCAGTCATCAAATAAATCCAAAAACCTAAAAAAGTCCGGTCTTCTGCTAAGATATGGTGATTAGTATGTTCTGTCATAGTATTTTTACTGTAGTGTTCTCTTTATCTAGTATCAAGAAAACTATTGCCTTGTTCTTCCAACCGTTTTACTTCTTCAGCAGGCAATATATATTCTGTCTCCTCATCAAATGTGCGCCAAATAACGACAGCAATTGCTCCAATAAGACCTAACGCCCCTAGCCAATACATATGCCACACCATTGCAAATCCAATAAGGAAAACAAAGCCTGAGAGATACATTCCCAGTGCTGTATTTTTTGGCAAAATAATATCTTCGTAGTGAGATTTATTTTCGGAATGATGATTCATTTTCATTTCCCAAAAAGGATCACGGTCTTTGACTGCAGGGACAATTGCAAAATTATAAAAGGGTGGAGGAGAAGATGTTGCCCATTCAAGTGTCCGGCCATTCCATGGATCACCAGTTGTATCTTTATTTTTATTTCGCTGCAAAATACTCACGATTACTTGGACAACTTGCACACAGGCAGCAACTGAAATGATAAGTCCTCCAATAAGTGCAGTGATAAAAAGCGGCTGCCAACCTGCTGAGGAAGCATAATGATCAAGCCTTCTCGTGGCACCCATAAATCCTAAAATATACAAAGGGACAAAAGCTGTGAAGAATCCAACTATCCACAGCCAGAATGCATATTTTCCTATTTTTTCATTCATCCTAAATCCAGTAATTTTTGGAAACCAATATGTAATTCCAGCAAAAATACCAAAGAGAGCGCCACCAATAACCATTGTGTGAAAATGAGCTACGAGGAAAAGAGAATTATGGAGTTGATAATCGGCTGGTGGGGAAGCAAGCAAAACTCCTGCCAAACCTCCAAAGGTAAAGGTCCCAACAAATCCCAAAAACCAGAGCATCGGACTATAAAATCGGATACGCCCTTTCCACATTGTTGCAATCCAACGGAAAATCTGGACTCCAGTTGGAATAGCAATAAACATTGTCATAATGCCAAAAAATGAATTGACATCTGCTCCTGCACCCATTGTGAAGAAATGATGAAGCCATACCAAGAGCGAAAGAAATGTTATTCCAATTGCAGCAATAACAAGGGAGGTATATCCAGCTAATTTTTTTTGACTGAATGTTGAGACAACTTCTGAATATACACCGAAAGCAGGGAGCATAAGGATATACACCTCGGGATGCCCCCACATCCAAATAAGATTCGTGTACATCATTGGATTGCCACCGTTTCCTGTTGTAAAAAAGTGCATACCAAGAAGCCGGTCTAAATTAAGCAGAGCAATAGTTATAGTCAGAATTGGGAAAACAGTGACAACCATAAGCATGCTGCAGAGAGATGTCCAAGTAAAAAGAGGCATCTGCATGAGTTTCATTCCTGGTGCACGAAGCTTAAGAATTGTCACAATAAAATTGATTCCTCCAATAAGCGTGCCAAGTCCTGATATTTGTAGACTCCAAATCCAATAATCCACGCCAACGCCAGGGCTATACTGCAGCTCAGAAAGTGGTGCAACAGCAAGCCAGCCTGTTGCAGCAAATTCTCCGCCAAATGCAAAAAAGACATTAACAAGGACAGCCCCTGCAACAAAAAGCCAAAACCCTAATGTGTTAAGAAAGGGAAAAGCGAGGTCTCGTGCACCTATTTGGAGAGGAACAATGATATTGATAAGTCCAAATAAAAATCCCATGGTTACAAAAAAAACCATGATATTTCCATGTGCTGTAAAGATTTGCTGAAAATGGTCTGCGTTCAAATATCCATGAGATGCTCCTGCAGCAAATGCTTGCTGGAGCCAAATCATAATGGCATCAAGTCCTCCACGGAAAAGCATAAGGCCTGCAACAACCATATACATGACACCAATTTTTTTTGGATCGCATGAAGTAAGCCATTCACTCCAAAGCCACTTCCAGCGTTTTATGCGTGTTATGAGAAGGATAACAGCTATACCCATGATAGTAATAAAAATAGATCCACCAATCGTAAACCACTCGTGGGGAAGATCGTTAAGAGTTAGTCGACCGAAAATAAATTGTATAAATGATTGGTTCATAGTTGATAGTTCATGGTTCATAGTAAAATCGAAAAACTATGATTAGTGTTCGTCGCCAATTTTTGGTGGCGGCATGTACTTCATTACTATTAGATTATACAAGTCCTTTTGGACTGAAGCATAGTATGTAATCGGCATGTCTTCACTTGGGCGGGAAAGTTGATCAAAAACATCTTGCGTAAGTACATTTTTTGATTTCTTTACATCTTTAGCCCAATTGTCAAAATCTTTCTGGCTTGTTGCTTTGGCAATAAACCGCATATTAGCAAATCCTTTCCCACTTATTTCTGCTGTTGACCCTTTGTAGTCTCCTTCTTGTGTTGCTAAGAGATGCAGTTGATTGACCATTCCAGACATAGCATACATTTGGCCACCAAGTTGCGGAATCCAAAAAGAATTCAGTGGCGCATCTCCCGCAGTCAATTGGAAATTAACTGGAGTATTCACAGGAAACTCTATAAAGTTTACTGTTGCAATATGCTGTTCTGGATAGATAAAAAGCCATTTCCACCGCAGGGCAACTACCTGTATTGTTACGGGTTTTGTATTACTCGTAAGTGGTCTATACGGGTCAAGAGCATGAGTCATTTTCCAGGTAATAGTTGCAAGAATAAGAACAATCACGGTAGGGACAATCCACCATACAATCTCCAAAATTTTATTTTGTTCTGCATCTGGCGTATATTTTGCTTTGGGATTTGTTGCACGGAATTTCCATGCGACAAAGAACGTCAATACAACAGCAGGAATCGCAACACAGAGCATTAAGGCAATAAAGGTAATAATAAGTTGCCGCTCTTGCATAGCAATAATTCCTTTTGGATTGAAAATAGTAACTGGGTTATGGGAGAAAAAGAATACTAAAAGAGTAATACCAATAAAAGCTAATAGTGGAATGAGGAATGTAAAGAGTTTGTTCATAATGGAGCAATAACTATAGTTAATCAGAGATAGACGAGGGTGTAAAGAGAGAAACAATTACATGTTTCATTGCTTCATTGTTCTATTTTGCGCGTTGTACTACAAAATCTGCAAATTCGGTTAAGAGTTTTTGTAGTGTTTTGTTCTTGGTAATAGTAGGAATACTTTGTTTTGCTTTTTCTATATATTCCTGTGCTTTTTTTTGAGAATAGCTGAGTGATCCTATTTTGGTAAATAGGTTTTTAATTATTTCAAATTCTTTGGCCGTCATATCTTTCTTTCCATAATATTCCTCAAGAATTTTCTTTTGTTGTAAAGATGCATGGTCGAGTGCATAGGTGATAAGCAACGTATTCTTATTTTCTTCACTATCAGAAGTAACAGATTTACCAACTTGTTTTTCATCGCCAAACACTCCCAAAATATCATCCTGAATTTGGAAGGCAATGCCGACATATTCTCCAAAATGTGTAAGTTTTTTAAGTGTCTTTTCATCTGCTCCACCGAAAAGTGCTCCGAGCATGAGTGGGCCTGAAATACTGTATTGAGCAGTTTTTAATGTGTGAATCTGCAAGACATCTATTTCATCTTTCTGTATATTTTTGGCAGAGCCAGATGCAGTATGGTTCCTGGATAGTGCAACATCAAGCATTTCCCCTGCAATAGTATCCATAATAAGACGAGAGAATAGGGAAGTAGCTTGTGTTTTTATTTTTGCACCAAACTTGCTCTCCGCAATAGTTTTGTTTGCCAGAAAAAATCCTATCTCTGTCAGACAGAGTGCTTGATTTGTCCCAACTTTTTGCCAAACACTTGGTCTGCCGCGTCGCAAAGGACTTTTGTCAATAACATCATCAAGAGTTAAGAGAGAAGTGTGCAGAATTTCATATGCTGCAGCAATAGGAAGGATGCTGTTAGTATGCTTGTGTCCTGTCATTTCAAATCCAAGTCTCACTAACATGCCTCGAAGATATTTTCCACCTTTGGTACTATTCGCAAGTACTGCGTAAAGTTCTTTCAGGAGAGGATGGGTCGTGAATACAGTGTTTTTTTGAGAAGTAAAAAGAGATGTTATTGCTGCTTCTATTTCTTTCGCATTTTTCTTTTGATATTCATTAAAATCCATACAAATCCTACAAATAATACCAATAGCTTAGCTGAAGGTAAAGAGTTATTAGTGATAGGTTATAAATTCTGAGTTTATTTTTAAATGGCGAAGCGTGAACTATTAATCGTGAGCTTTCCTTACCAATTTGTCCTGATATGGTCAAGAGCATATTGGAGTGTTGCTCCAACTTTTTTGCGAGGATTGAAAATGTTTTGTGGGTCAAAAATCTTTTTTGTCTCTTGAAATAGCTCCACAATCTTTTTTCCATACATCGTTTCGAGATAGGGACTTCGAATAAGGCCATCATTGTGCTCGCCGGTAATTGATCCCTTATATTTTGCAACAATAGCATACACTTGGTCAGAAATTTCCGGAATTGCTGCTCGGACTTTTGGATTTTGAATATCAACAAGCGGAATAATATGGAAGTTACCATCTCCTACATGTCCTGCAACTGTGAAGATAAATTCAGGATGTTTTTTTAAAATCCCGGTAACTTGTGGAATGACTTCAGCAATATTCTCTGGCTTTATGACAAAATCATCGATGAATGGTGCTGTGTGTTTGTTACGAATTTTATTACGAAGTAAATTAAAGCTCTCACGTCTGACCAACCAGTATTTTTTCTCCTGATCATCAATAGCAACCGTTGTTTGGGGATGGAGGGATTTTAATTTTTCTCTCAATGTTGCAATCTTCTTTTTCAGCTCTTCAGGATCATCTCCTGCAAAATCAATTTGCAAAATGAGCTTTGGAAGACGGCCTATCAACATATCTAAAAATGCTGGCATAAAGGCAAGTCCTGCTTGAATGAGTCCAAAAATGCCGAGTTGATGGATAAATTCAGGGAAATATCTGAGTGCGAGCATAAGGGTGTTGTCATCATAACTTTCAAAACTTTCAGGACCAAGGGGAAGTACTGCATCAATAATTTGTCCCAAATGACTCATATCTTGCAAGTAAATAACTTCCATTTCGTGATGCTTTTTAACAGGGACAAGTTGTAAATCTGCTTCAAGCATCAATCCCAATGTTCCTTGTGCTCCGACCCACAATTTAGTTAAATCAAAAATCTTTTTCTCTGGATCCCAAACATTCCATAAGAAATATCCTGCAGAATTTTTGGTGACATTTGGTTTTGCCTCAGATAGGACATCCCAATTTTCTGTAATAAGCTTGTACATATCTTTGTACATTTTTCCTTCAAAATTATCTTGTTCCATTTTCTTTTTCAGCTCTTCTTCATTGAGAGGCTTGAGTTCATAGACATTTCCATCTGAGAGAACAACTTTTATCCGTTTCACATAACGTTCTGTTTTGCCATATTGCAGAGATTTTTCTCCTCCTGAATTGTTGTTGACTATACCTCCCATTGCACACAATCCTCGGGAAGCAGGGTATGAAGCGAAAAGTAAATTTTGCTTGAGTGTCTCCACTTCAAAATCTCTATAAAAAACGCCAGGCTCCGTTGTTGCAATCTCACCATTAATAACAGGCGTATGGTTAAAATATTTGCCAAAAGCAACACTGATAGAATCGTTAATAGATCCCCCTCCCATATCCGTACCCGCAGCGCGTCCCGTAAGGGAAAGAGTCGAATCTTCATTCTTATGATCGTTGACAAATTTTACGAGGTTTTGGACATCTTCACTATCTTTGGGGAAAACAACAACTTGAGGTTTGACTTCAAAAAGACTTGCATCATGACTATATTTCATGAGTGTTTCGTCCGTAATATCAACATCTCCTTTTATTTTTGTCTTTAATTCGTCGAGCAGTTTGGCATCCATTACTATTTAGTATAGGCAGATTCTTTACAGTGATGCAAGGAAGAAAAATGTAATTCCCAGTAGTGCTTTCCACATAGATACATTGTTATCTGTTTGTTATACTTTTTTCTATGAATAAACAGCTACTTCTGAAACAGACGCGCAACTTCGTCAAAAGGAAAATGCAACATGAAGCGACTGGTCATGATTGGTTTCATCTAGAGAGAGTAGTCAAGATGGCAAAGTATATTGCCAAAGGAGAGAAAAATAAGGGCACAGATGTTTTTATTGTTCAATTGGCAGCCTTACTTCATGATATAGGTGATTGGAAGATACGTGATAGAGAAAAATCAGAAGAAGAAATTTTAGAAAATGTGATGGGAGAGCTGAAATTTCCTGATCATGTCAAAGATACGGTAAAAGATATCGTGCTTAAGATGTCATATAGCAACAATTTGGACGGTAAACATAGCCTAAGTATTGATGGTGGCAAAAAAGAAAGAGAACTATATAATCCTTTAATACGTCCAAAACGTTTTACTTCGACTCATGCATATAGGACTGCACATGGAACAACAGTAAATCATTTCTATGAAAAATTATTTTTATTGAAGGACTTACTTAACACAAAAATAGCAAAAAACATTGCCCAAAAACGAGAAAGATTTATGAAGGAATTCCTTGATGAATTTTATAAAGAGTGGCAAGGGGAGAAATGATGGGAAGGTTCATTGTGTATACCAGGTAAAAACTTTTTACCGTGAACAACTCATAAGGAATGTAATCTACTTTTTTCTGGTGATTACTCGTTTCACAGCTTCTTTTATGTGGGTTACTCCCATGCCGTATTTTTCAATTAATTCTTTTGGTGTGCCTGATTCGGCAAATGTATTCTGTAATCCAATAAATTCCATGGGAAGGGGTGTAGTTTTTGCCAAGACTTCTGCAATTGCACTGCCAAGTCCTCCCATAACCTGGTGATCTTCAACCGTGACAACTGCTTTTGAATGCTCAGTAAATCGAAGAAGTCCTTCTTGGTCTAAGGGTTTGACTGTTGGAGTATTCACAACAATGACCGGAATATTTTCTGCTTCTAATTCTTTTGCTGCGAGGAGTGCATAGTGGAGCATATATCCCATGGCAAAAATTGTTGCTTGAGGATTGTCCGAAATCCAAAAATCATACATTTTCCCAACTTCAAATGGCGTTTCCTCTGTTGTGATAAGAGGAGTTTTATCCCGTGTATATCGCAAATAGACAGGTCCATCTATTTGTGCACTCGCAATGGTTGCTTTTTTTGCTTCAAGACTATCACAAGGGACCATGACTTCTATATTTGGCCAACATCTGGTAATTGCAACGTCTTCTGTTGCCTGGTGTGTTGCTCCGTCTGGACCAGTCATAATGCCTGCGTGATGGCCAGCTATTTTGACATTTGCATGGTTGTATATACACGTTGTCCGAATTGTTTCCCAATTTTTTCCTGGTGAGAAGGTAGCGTAGGAAGAAATAAATGCTATTTTTCCACTCACTCCAAGGCCTGCTGCGATTGCAGCCATATTCTGCTCGCCAATGCCAACTTCGAAAAATCTCTCTGGAAATTTCTCAGCAAATTTATGCGCATGTGTTGATTCTGTTAAATCTGCAGAAAGGGCAACCACATTAGGATTTTTTTCTCCAAGCTCGACAAGCCCTGTTCCAAAACCAGCACGTGTTGGTGCCACTTCAACATCTTGGTCAAAGAGTTTTTCATTTAAATGTAAATTCGGATTTAACATAGTTATACAGTAACCTAAACAAAACCCAATGCTAATTTCCATCCCTAGGCTTCGTGTTCGCTCTTTATTCTTCCTTGTAATGTCCTGAGTTCATCTAGTGCTATTTTAGCTTGTTGTCCTTTTGGTGGTGCTCCGGTAACCTCTTGTATGTCAGGTGGCATACCATGCCAGCGGAAATCTTTTTCCATAAAATCAACGCCCTTACCAGCAACCGTATGAGCGATAATAACTGTTGGTTTTTCATAGATAGCTTGTGCTTCACCAACTGCATCAACAAATGCGCGAATATTGTGACCATCAACTTCCAACACTTCCCAATTAAATGCTTCATATTTTGCCTTGAAAGATTCAAGTGGCATAACATCTTCGGTAAATCCGTCAATTTGAATGTTGTTACGATCAACAACCACGATTAAATTATTTAATTGTTTCTTTCCAGCAAACATCACTGCTTCCCAAATATTTCCTTCATCATGCTCACCATCACCAGTAATAACGTAGGTGTAGTAATTCTTTCTATCGAGTTTTGCAGCAAGTGCGATACCAATGCCTTGAGAAATTCCTTCACCCAAAGGTCCGGATGTTGTTTCAAGACCGGGGAGAGTGGTCCTATGTGGATGTCCTTGCAAACGTGAATTTATTTTACGAAGTGTCTGTAATTCATCAATAGGGAAGTAGCCAGCCTGTGCCATAGATACATATCTAATAGGGCAGATATGGCCATTAGATAGGACAAGTCTATCTCTATCTTCCCACGTAGGATTTTTTGGATCGTGACGAAGGATATGAAAGTAAAAAGCAGTAAAAATATCTGCCATATCTAATGGTCCTGCAGAGTGTCCTGAGCCAGCAGTAAGGAGTGTCTGTATAAGCAACTGTCGTGCTTCATTGGCTTTCAATTCAAGCTCTTGTAGTTTTTCATCATGTAGTGTGTCCACCATAGTTATTTTTTTAATACAATGTATAGGTCAGAGACATTAGATTCTTGTCTACCAGTACGGATTCCATCTCCAAGTCTTTCTAAAAGTCCGTAACTATTATCATCAGCTAAATATTCCGCAACGTCAACATGCATCTCTTCAATTTTTTTCTTTGTATCTCTATCTGCAAGGGCACCGGCAAACCAATAAAAATCCTGTCCGTCTGTACTAAATGAGACAAGAAGTGTCTCCTCAGTAATAAAGGGGAGGGAATAAAGTGCAAGTGCTTGATTGCGTCCTCCCAAACCCCGTCCAGTAATTTTAATGGTTGTCTCTCCTCCTGCTACAAGAATCTCTCCTGGTTTGGTTTCGTTAATTAATTTTTCTCCCATTGTTCGAGCATCTCCCTGGAGTCTGTCTGTCCACATCCGTGCAGTAAACCCGAGTTCTTCAGCTTTTTTTTGCATAGCCTCAATTGCAGTAAGGTTGCTGAGCATTAAGATGTTGTGGACTTTTTCAAAATACATGTCTTCTTTTGGCCTTTCAACTAAATCTGCTTGAGTAGGGAAAGAGAGACTGTATTTTTGCAATACAGCAACTGCTTCTTCAATAGTGGTCTGGTCTTTTACGAGTGGGGCAGAGGCGATGACGGACAAATCATTTCCTGGAACATCTGAAAAAATAAGGTTGGTAACTGTCGCGGGATATAAAATTTTGGCAAGTCCTCCACCTTTGACCTGAGAAACATGCTTTCGGATAGTATTCATTTCAGAAATCGTTGCTCCGCAGTCAAGCAAACTTTTATTCATTTGTTTCATTTGCTCTAGAGAGAAGGTATTTGGCTTTTCAAAAAGTGCAGACCCGCCACCACACGTGACAACCAATACAAAATCTTTTTCTGTGAGATTGCTCAGATGCTCTATAACCTTTGCTGTGTAATCGAAATTTTCTTGAGAAGGAAGTGGGTGAGTCCCTTTGGTATATTCCACTTTTTTAAATGGAGCAGCGTCAACAACATCAATATCAAATCCTTGTGTTAATTTCTCGCCCAAAGCATTTTCGATAATACTGCACATTTCAGCTGAGCCTTTGCCATAGCCAACAAGAAATACACGGTCAAACGAATTCAAGTCAAATTCCTTATCCTGAATTTTTAGTACATTATTTTCAAAAGAAAATTTTTTAAAGACTTCATGTGGGGTAAGAGAGGCGAATGCAACTTCAATAAGCTCAAGTGCTACTTTGCGGTTTTCATTCGTATTAAGAGAGTCGTAATTTTTAATAAATGTCATGTAACTCACCTAGCATAGCATAGAAAATTATTTAGATACAATGGGTTGATTTGTTTTTGAATGAAGTAAAGAAACGGTATAATCGTTGCACGGTAAGTCAAGAAATTTTTGACGAAAATTATAGGATTCAATTTGAAAAGGTTAAAGCGGATTGGATAGCATGGCATATTTATCCTGATCCTTATACAGATGATCGAGTAGCGGAGACTGCGCTACTACTGTTTAAAAAAAGGATATGCCTTGATGAAGGGATTACTGTACCAAAGCCTCAAGTTACCAGTAGCAAAACAAGAAGGAAAAAATAATTATGTTTTCTCCACATCTCATGTAAACTAGGAATCGAAATTGATTCTATATTGATGAGTACTATATACTACTAACGTATGGATGATCATAAAAAAGATATAGTGCCGATGATGCTTAGTGCAGCACAACGATTGGGACAGCTGGTTGCCAGTGAATCATTTGAGTTTTGGAAGCGAAAAGATTTTAGGCTGTATGTTACTTTTCATAATCTTTCCCAAGCAGAGCAGGATAGAATATTTAATGAGTTAGAAGTTTCTTTACTTGGACTATTTATCCTTCAGTTTGATTATGCACAAACAATAGCAGATAAAGGGGAGAAGGCTGTTTTGAAGACATTTCAACAAGAGCTTGTTCCAGGGTTTCTTCGTCTTATGGAAGAAACAGGAATTGCAAAAGAAAATCTCAAGGTGTGGCAACAAGTAATTGATATAAGGCTTAAAGAATATAGACGTGATCTAAAAGTAGCCTTGAAGGAGTCATTATCAATGGAAGGGTTTTCTGGAGATGAAGAATTACGATTTACCTGGGCTCGGATTGAAACGATCACTATTGATTGTCTGACGCATATTAAGCGGGGAGATGTAAAAGAAGGAGATCCTCTGTGGAAGCTGTTAAGAAAATGGTTTATTACGCTTGATGCCAGACTTTTTCCTATCACCCGCCTCGGTGAAAAAGAATAAAGAAAGTCTTTCAACAATTTCTTACTATTGCCTTAAGGTCTTTTTCAGTTTTGCTTGGTAGTCTCATTAGTGAAGCCGAGTACTAGACAATAGCTGGCGAAAGAAGGAGGTGAGAGAATGATAAAAAAACATATTTTTTCAGGTCTCATGATTATCTTAGTAGGCCTGACTCCGTTAGCAGCAGGCCTACCGGCATATGCTGCAAGCACAACGACAACACAGCAAAGTTTCTGGGATAACTTTGCACAATTTTTTGCACAAAAATTTAATCTTGATAAGAATCAAGTTATATCTGCTATTACTGATTTTAGAAATCAGCACAAGCAGCACATGCAGCAAACTATGCAAGATAAAGAAAAAGCACGGCTTGATGCATTGGTGACTAGTGGAAAAATAACCAGTAGTCAAGAGCAAGCTATTCTGAATGAATTAGTAAGTCTAAGGCAGAAATACAGTGCAAATAATTTGCAAAATTTGACTCCTCAAGAAAGACATCAAGAGTTTCAGAAAAAACGACAAGAACTGCAAGATTGGGCAAAAAGTCAGGGGATTGACCCAACGCTTATCATGTCAGGTTCTGGAATGAGAATGATGCACAAAGGGTTGACTGGTAGTCCAACACCAACGCCGTAAAGCGTAAAAGAAGTTTTTTTGGGCAAGAAACACTTCCGGTAGCAATATTGGGAGTTGTTTCTTTTTATTCTTCAGGTTCTGGAGGAAGGAATTCTTCACCACCACTATCGTGGGTTTGGGGATATTCAGAAGGCTTAAGCCATTGAATATACGTACACCCGGTTGCTTTTTTTGCTGCTTTGTCCCAACCTGCTGTACTGCATTTCTTCATCTTTTTTCCAGCAGCAGTAGTAAAAAGTACTAATTTGGCACCACATTCTGGACAATCTTCATCAAGTTGTTCAGTTGTTCCATTAATCCATTCAACATAGTCACATCCTGTTGCTTTTTTCGCTACTTTATCCCATCCGCCTGTTGAACATTTTTTCATTTTCTTTCCAAATCGAGTAAAGGTAAGAATGAGGGGGCTTCCACATTTTGGACATTTTTCATCAAGCTTTTCTGGCTCAACTTCCAGCCACTTTACATAATCACAACCAACATTTTGCTTGGTTTGTGGATCCCAAGATCCTGTAGAGCACCGTTGTAATTTACGTCCTGTTTTAGTTGCGGTTACTGGTCCAAGGGGGCTTCCACATTTTGGACATACTTCTTCAGTTATTTTTACTTCTTCTGGTGTCATAGGTTTTAATAATAGAAGTTTTCATACAGAAAAGTCAACAAAGAATAATGAAGGAGAATCTGAATCAGCAAAGAATAAAAAAAGATATTATACTCATATGTATGATCCTCCTTTTATTTTTCGCCTTCTTATCTGGACTAGTGACTATTCTTGCTCCTTGTATTTGGCCTGTTTTGCCGATCGTCTTATCCTCATCCATTGCAGGTGGAAGAGGACATAGGCGTCCCTTAGGAATTACCTTAGGTGTCATGGTAAGCTTTACTATCTTTACGCTCTCTGTTTCAGCATTAGTCAAGATTTTCCACCTTGACCCCAATCTTCTCAGACTGTTTGCCGTTGGTATTATTGCTCTTTTAGGAATTACCATGATAATTCCAGCACTTTCTGCACAGTTTGAAGTAGGGGTAAGCAGACTCTCCAATCTCTTTAGTCACAATACTCAGCAAAGAGGTACTGGGTTTATCCCTGGATTTTTAACCGGATTGTCACTGGGCATTGTGTGGTCCCCATGTGCTGGTCCTATTCTTGCAACTATTGCAACACTTGCTGCAACGGGAAGGGTGTCTCTCGAAGTGGTGTTAGTTACCATAGCCTACGTTATTGGAGTGGGCATTCCTTTATTCTTTTTTGCTTACGGGGGTCAGCAGGTAATAATGCGGGCTCGAGGATTGAATAAGTATACTGGACGGATTCAACAAGTCTTTGGTGTTGTTATGATACTGACTGCTGTTCTTATTTACACCAATAAAGATAAAGAATTTCAGCTTGCGCTTATTAATCGTTTTCCAGCACTTGGGACTGTCTTGAATGGTTTTGAAAATAGTGCCAGTGTTACGAATGCGCTACAACATTTAAAAAGACAAGATAGCAAGTTTGTCCAATCAGATGAATCAGGACTATTTAATACAAATACTCCGGCTCCTGAATTTACTGGCATTACCAAGTGGCTTAACCTGCCAGCTAGCCAGCAAGGTTCAGAAACCACAGTAACCCTTGCAAGTCTTAAAGGTAAAGTGGTCTTGGTTGATTTTTGGACCTATACCTGTATTAACTGTATTCGAACACTTCCTCATGTCACTGCGTGGTATGACAAATATAAAGATAAAGGATTTGTAGTTGTAGGGGTACATACTCCAGAGTTTGCTTTTGAAAAAGAAACAGGAAATGTGTTGAATGCTATACAGCAATTTGGTATTCATTATCCAGTTGCACAAGACAATGACTATGCTACTTGGACTGCATATTCCAATCAATATTGGCCAGCAGAATATTTAATCGATGCCAATGGTAATGTCCGTCGATACCATTTTGGAGAAGGGGAATATGACGTGACTGAAAGAGCAATTCAAGTACTGCTGCAAGAAGCAGGACAAAAAGTGGATAGCGGACTCCTCCATGTAGCAGATCAGACGCCGACTGCTTCACTTTCTCCAGAAACATACGTAGGAGCAGAGAGAATGCTCTACGAAGTGCCTGATGGCAAAACAAATACTGGTAAGCAAAACTTTTCTCTTATGACAAATATTCCGCTCAACCGTTTTTCTTTTGGGGGGACATGGGATATTTCTTCTCAGTATGCAACGGCAGTGAATAACGCAGTAATTGATTACAACTTTACTGCAGGAAAAGTGTTTCTTGTGATGCGTCCTGGTAGTGCACAGGGGAAAGTGAAGGTGGTACTAGATGGCAAAGCAATTGATCCTGCTGTTGCTGGAAGTGATGTGGTAGGTGGCAGTGTTACTGTCACTACTGATAGGTTATATAGTTTAGTCGACTTGAAAGGGCAAGTGAGTAGTCATATGTTGCAATTGGAATTTGATGCTGGTATACAAGCCTACGCATTCACTTTTGGAGAATAAGTCATAGTATTTTCACAGTAGAGAAATCGCTAGTTGTC
>CAZRBN010000027.1:0-16836 GCA_964598355.1 uncultured Gammaproteobacteria bacterium | reverse complement strand
TACTGAGTAATGTTGACAAAGTTTTATAATCTCTTCAAAAGAAAGTTTACTGAGCCATTCACTGTTATGGACAACATTAACTTTTGAGAAATCAACTATCTTTTCTGCTTGTTTTTTATAAGTTTGAAAATTCTCATGAATTTGCTCGGAAGTGAGAACTGGTCTTTCAGTGTCTTTGTCTGATGTGTCACCAATAAGTGCTGTAAAATCACCAATTAAGAAGGTAACATTGTGGCCTAGCTCTGCAAATGCCTGGAGTTTGCGTAAAGGTACTGCATGTCCAAGGTGAATTTTTGTTGCTGTTGGATCTATTCCCAAGTAAACATTGAGCTTTTTTTCAGATTCTAAAAGCTTTTTCAGTTCTTCTTTTCCAGGAATAATATTTGCCACTCCTCGTGTCAGTACTTCTTCTGTCGTATCCATAATTTCTGCATAAAGTATACCATGCAATAGTAATTTCTGCTATTGCCTTGCAACGACTAAAAATCGTGTCAGATTGTCTTTTTTATCCTGAAGTTCTTCTGCAATAATATCAAAATCAAAATGTTCGGCTAAAGTTTTTGGGCCAAGAATTGCAGTTGTTGGCGACAGATTTCCTTTTGCCAATTCTGCTGCTGCTGCAGCTGTGTCAACCAGATCCCCTTCTCCACTCTGCAGTGTTAGATACGGATATCTTTCTTGTAGAGTTTGTTCACATTGTTTGAAAACCTGTGGGTGAGCCATAATGGTTGTGATGTCTTGAGTCTGTACGTCTTTTCGTTTCATTAAAAAGTGACGAATGAGAATAGTAAAGTCTTCTTTAATTGCAAATTGATATTTTGCCATTGCTTGGATGGATTCTTCAACCAATCCCCCTGTTGCATTTGCAATAGCGAATAACCCAAAATCAATATCGCCTTCATACAGATGTTTGAGCACTTTTTCAGACGTATAGAGGTATGCTGTTTTATAATTTTTGATAGTATGTTTGGTTACGTAACTCATGAGTGCTTCCTCATTAAAGCTTCCCATTCCTCCTTGAATTCCAAAAGTAATATGGTCTGGATTGAGTTGTTTTGGAAGAAGCCGATTGTAGAGATACGTATATGCATCCCCTATTGTAAGACGCATATGTTTGGTGTATGGATTATATGTTTGTAGTCCAATAAAAAGCTCCCATGTATCATTGCATGTTTGTTCTTTTACTTCATAGAGCTTTTTGCTGCCTAACGAATCAATGGGTGATGGTTCAAAATTAACTCTTTCCAACAGTCTTCCAATAAAATGGGTAAGCCCTTGAGATTTTGCTGCCAATTTGTCATGTTCTTCGGCTGACATTTCTATAACACGGAGTTTTTTACTTGCAAAAAAATCTTTCCAGAATGAATAAGTCTCCTCAGATGTTTTGAACTTATCCATAATAATTGGTAAATCTTCAAACCCATCCTTACTACTATCAGGACCAAACATGGGATGAGTGAGGAGTACTTGTTGATTACTAGTATATGTTGTAAAAACATGTTTTGGATGTACTTTTACGGATAACACATCAATAAGTACATGACGGGGTTGTATATATGGTTGGTGGTTTTTTATAATCTCCTCAAACAAAACAATTGGCACTGCATAAAAAATTGTTTCGTTTGCGTACACTTCCTCAAGGGTGTGTGCAATAGTTGTATTACTGGTAAAATCTGTCGTCTCTTCTTGTGGAATTTCGCTTCTCGTAAAAATAGTAATGTGAAAGTCATCTTGTAAAAGCCGATACAGTATTTTGCCAAATCTTCCAAAACCAATGATACTTATTTTTTTCATAGATACGTATCTATGCCAGTAATATTTGCACAGATACTTGCACGAATATATTTTTTACCATTATCTCCAAATGCTGTCCCTGGAGCAAAAAATACCTGCTTTTCTCTCAAAATTTTCAGGACGTATTCTTCAGAATCTTTTTCACCTTCAGGAATTTTTGCCCAGATGTATAATCCACCTTGCGGAAGCACATAGGTCAAACCAAGTTTGGTGAGCTTTTCAGCAATGATGTCTCTTCTTTTTTGATAACTTGCAATCATATCTCTACGCCACTTTTCATCAGGATGAGTAAGTGCATACGCTCCGAGATTTTGTAATGGTGTAGACAGTCCTGAATCAAGTTGTGATTTTATTTTTGCAAGGGCTGCAATAACTTCTTTATTTCCGACAATCCATCCCATTCTGTATCCAGCAAAAGAAAAGCTTTTTGAAAATGACCCTATTTCAACTGCCACATCTTTTGCTCCACCAATTTCTAAAATACTTGGTGCAACAAATCCGTTAAAGGTAATTTCTGAATAGGCATTGTCATAAATAATAACAATATTTTTTTCTTTTGCTAATTTCACTAAGGGTAGTAATTGCTCTTTTGTTGCAACTTGTCCTGTTGGATTTGATGGAAAGTTAATCCATATATATTTTGTTTTGGAAGTGATTTTTGCTGTAACCTCTTCTATGTCAATGGATAAGCCCTTTTCTTCCCTGAGAGTATACGGAGTTACTTTTGCACCAAAAAGCATGATTGGTCCGCTAAAACCTGGATATCCAGGATCAGGTACTAACGCTTCATCGCCTTCGTCTAGAAGTGCCAAAGAAATATGACTTGTTCCGTCTTTCCCACCCAACAGAGGAAGTAATTCGTCATAAGAGAGGGATACTCCAAAGCGTTTTTGGTACCAGGAGATAAGCGCTTCTGAAAGTGCTGGATTTGCTCCATATCCTGGGTATATATGTGCATGAGGTTCGTGAATATATTCTATTAGCTTGTCCAAATATATGCTACTTGGTGGAAAATCTGGAGAACCAATGCCCAGATTAATTACTTTTCGTCCAGATGATTCTTCAACTTCTTTAATAACCCTATTCATTTTAGAAAAAATGTATTCAGGAAATGCTTCAAGTCGTTTTGCTGCATGAATGGTTGTCATAACTATTTTGTATTCGCTTCTATTTCTAGTGCATACGTATGGATGAGTGTATAGATATTGATAATAAAATCCTTTGACAAATGTAGCAACTTTGCCTGAGTAATTTTAGATGCTAACACTTCCTGCCATCTTTTCTCATCTAACGGTGGTATGTTATGTGCTTTTTTATATTTCCCTATTTCTGTAACAACTGCTATTCTTTTTGCCAAAAGCTCAAGAAGTTGTTTATCAAGCACATCAATTTCTTTTCGCCAGTTTTCAAGTGGTGTTTG
Source organism: uncultured Gammaproteobacteria bacterium (assembly GCA_964598355.1). Taxonomy (GTDB): domain Bacteria; phylum Patescibacteriota; class Microgenomatia; order Levybacterales; family UBA12049; genus DASQJJ01. The sequence continues at coordinate 13,622 of CAZRBN010000027.1, read as the reverse complement.
CATAATGTTATGTTGATAGATGCATGATGTTTACTATTTCATCAAACTCCTTCCATGTTACTTGTTGTTTGGGGTCAGTAATTGCATGTTTCGGATCGTGATGGACTTCAATCATGACACCGTCAAGATCAACCTGTCCTGCTTGCTCTGCTAATTTGAAAACATTTGGGACACTTCCTCCTGTATGAGAAGGGTCAAACGTCATAGGAATCTCTGTCTTCTCTTTCACTCTCATTGCCATTGCAAAATCAGGCATATTGCGCAGACTTAAAGGATTCTCTCCATGTGGTGAAAATCCTCTATGACAATTTATGACATTTGTCTTTGCAATACCTCCAGCCAGAACATGTTCAATGATTCCTTCCCAGTGATCTTCATTCACCCATGGTTGGTTTTTTACTAACAAAAATGCCCGTTTATCCCTTGCTGCAATCTGAGCAATTTCTTTTTGAATGAAATGGTTTTGATTTCTTGCACCAATCCATAAAAGTAGTTTTGTTGTAGGAGATGCACTAAGGACAGCATCCATGACAAGTTCTGCTTGCCTTGGTGTGAGGACTTCTGTCCCTGGATTAACTCCCTGTTTGGCAGCAGCAATCATAAGCGGAATGCCTGCTTCACCAAGTCCTTCAAAACCAGGTTTGGTACGAGGTTTCCAGAGGTTAACGCGCAGAAAATCAACATGTCTTTTTTTTGCTTCCCTGATTGCTATATCAATTTGTTCTTTTGACTCAGCAGCACAAGGTCCGGGAATAATAATTGGTTTTGTCTGTTTCATATAGTTATAATAATCCCATAAAATAATTGTTAATGGTAGTCCGCTTTACCATTTTTTTCTGAATAATAATATTTTTGCATAGTTCTATTTCTTGCTTGGTGGGTATTGCAGCAACGTTACCCATTCTCGTACATTGCAAGCCTCCCACTAAGTTAGCAAATTGTATGCATTCGCGTATGTTCCATTTTTGAAGTATCCCAAAGGCAAATGCCCCTCTATAAATATCTCCTGCCCCAGTTGTATCAATAGATCGTATGGATAAAGAAGGGATAATTTCCATTTTCTTTCCCTCAAATAATATACTTCCCAATTCTCCAGCAGTTGCAATGACTGGTTTGGTACACATTCGTTGTAATTTTTTAAGACATACAGAAAGACTCTTTTTTCTATCAATTTTCACTAATGCTTCAATTGGAATAATGGGGTATGTTGCATGTTTGAGCATTTCTAGTGTAACATCTGAAATTTCTGTTGAAGTATCAACAATTAATTTCGTTGCAGCCTTTTTCTTGGCAAGAATTTCATGAAATGCTTCTTTTTCGTGTCGATCTAAAATAATGAGGTCAAATTGTTGGAGAAAATGAGAGGTAATATGGGTAATTGGGGTATGAGCTATATTCCCTCGTTGTTTTTTTCTTTGTCCGTTTTGCGCATTCACAATAATGGTATGCACTTTTGTCTGTTTTTGTATTTTTGCAATCAATCGTATCTTCTCCTTTTTCAAAACATGTTTGATGAGTGATCCATCAGCGTCTTTTCCAATGCTTGTTACCAGTGTGCAATCAAGTCCTAACCGGGAGAGTAAAATAAGAGCAGAAGGCACGGGTCCGCCAACATGCTTTTCTGGCAGGCTAGAGAGAGCTCCCATACTTGGATGGGATACTAAGACATTGTCTATAACTGATTCACCTACTCCTAAAATTCTCATAATTTTATTCTTTGTATATGTTCACTTTTTGTGCATAAAAAAACCTCCCGTTTGGGAGGTATTCGTTTTGTGAAGTCTTTAAGACTTACGCGCGCAACAAACCTCCCTCTGAAAGGGTATAAAAGTAAAACCAAAAGTTTGTTGTTTTCCTAATATTCATATTATGTAGGATTATTGCACAGGCAATATTCTCTTGTCAAGTTTTTACACCGCTAGTGTGTTTGTTGAGTTCGTAGTCTACCACAAGCTCCTTTGTAATCAGCAAAAGTTTTTTGAATAAGTTCTCCAGCTTGTTTGATTTGATCTGGGGACCAATTTAATTTACGACCTATTGCTTTAGTATTATCTCCTGAGTCCGCAGCCATGCAATTCTTTCCAGGTTCAGGGCATGTTTGTCCACGGAATTTTGGACATTCGTACGTCATAAAAGGGATAATACTATATTTCTGTTTTTTTTTGCAACGAGATAAAAAGTTGTGAATTCCTCCTAAATTTGATTTAATAGTATTAGTCTATGCAGGATTTTAGAAGCCGGCGGAAAAGCAAGGGTTTGCTTCATGTTCTCCTTCATTTGCTTCCAGGAAGTAGTGGCAGAGCAGATATTGAGTTATTGAGTATTGTTGCCAAATATGCGTTTTTTGGCATTATTGGATTCGTAATTGTCACTATTGTTTTATTTATATGGTATGGAAAAGACTTGCCTCAACCTGGAAAACTTATTACCAGTAGTCTTACCGAGTCAACGAGAATCTATGATAGAAAAGGTATCCTTCTCTATTCTGTCTATAAAGACCAGAATAGAGCGTATGTACAATTAAATGATATTCCCAAAAATCTCCAGCATGCCACGATTGCAATTGAGGATAGAAATTTCTACCAGAATTCAGGGTTTTCTATTCGAGGATATGTACGGGCATTTGTTGGGATTATTACACTTCGGGGTATTTCAGGAGGTTCTACGCTTACCCAGCAGTTGGTGAAAAATGTGTTGCTTCAGGATACTCGCCAAACAATTACCCGTAAAATTAAAGAACTTATTCTGGCAATCCAAGTAGATAAAAGATATTCCAAAGACCAAATTCTGGAAATGTATTTGAATGATGTACCTTATGGCGGAGCAAATATTGGCGTTGAGGCAGCAGCAGAGGCGTATTTTGGAAAGCATGTAAAAGATTTAGATGTTGCTGAGTCTGCTTTTCTTGCAGGTCTTCCTCAAGGACCAAGTCTCTACTCCCCTTTCAATGGGAAAAAGTATTATGTAGGGCGAAGTAAAAGCGTTTTGCAAGCAATGGCTGATGAAAGTTATATTACTCAAAAACAAGCAGACGCTGCATACAAAGAAGTCCAGAATATGAAATTTTCTGATATTGACAGGTCTATTAAAGCTCCTCATTTTGTTATGTATATTAAGCAATTGGCTGCCAAACAATTTGGTGACACAGCAGTTGAAAATGGTGGACTACAGATTTATACAACATTAGATTATGACATAGAGAAAAAAGCAGAGGATATTGTCAAAGAAGAAATTGATAAATTAAAAGGGTATCATGTTGCTAACGGTGCTGCGATGGTAATGGATCCAAAGAACGGACAAATCCTCGCAATGGTTGGCAATAAAGATTATTTTGATACAACGTCTGATGGAAATTTTAATGATGCGGTTGATGCAAAAAGACAGCCGGGGTCGTCTCTTAAGCCTGTTATCTATGCAACAGGTCTTATGAAAGGATATACTGCTGCAACTGTGTTTATGGATGTGAAAACAGACTTTCCGAGTGGTGATCCTACGCATCCAACCTATACTCCAGTTAACTATGATGGGAAATTCCACGGTCCTATACAAATGAGATTTGCACTTGGAAACTCTATGAATATTCCTGCGGTAAAAATGCTTGCCAAAGTAGGTGTTAAAGATGCCATGCAGACAGGCTTTCAAATGGGTATTCAAAATTGGGAGCCAACAGCAGACAATATTGCGAGTGTAGGACTTTCTCTTGTACTCGGAGGTAGGGAAACAAATCTTCTTGATGAAATGACTACCTACAGTACATTTGCAGATGCAGGAGTAAGACATGACCCCGTGGCGATTATGAAAGTGACAGATAGTCATGGAAATACGCTTTTTGAAAATAAAGAAAAGCCAGGAGTAAAAGTGTTGCCTCCTGATGTTTCATTTATTATTTCCCATATGCTTTTGGATAATAATGCGAGGACTTTGGAATTTGGTCCAAGTAGTTATTTGGTTGTTCCAGGTAAAACAGTGAGTGTAAAGACTGGAACGACTGATGACAAACGGGATAACTGGACCATGGGATATACTCCATCGTATGTAGTTGGCACGTGGGTTGGTAATAACGATAATACGCCAATGAATCAGGCCATTGCTTCTGGCGTTACTGGTGCATCACCAATTTGGAATAGAATTATGACAGCAGTCCTCAAAGGTAAGTCTGATGAGCAACCGCAAAAACCAGACAATGTGAATGCAGTCACAATAGATCCACTGTTTGGTGGGCTTCCTCTTGATGGTCAACCAACACGGGTTGAGTACTTTATTAAAGGAACAGAACCTACTTCTCAGTCTCCTATCTATCATAAAAAAGATGACAAATTATATTATGTAGTTCGAGAGGATGATCCGGTAAGTACAGATGGACAAAATCGTTGGCAAACAGGTATTGATGCATGGATTCGGGAAAATCATTCTGCAGCAGATTATCAGTGGTATCCACCAGACGATCTACTAAAATCTTTGGGAATTACTCCAGCACCAAGTGTGACTACCACTCCCACCCCAACTCCTCACTAAATTCAGTAGTGAGTATCGAGTATTTTGTATGTAAGGAAAATTTTTTATTGTTTGATCGCTAAATACTTACTACACTGCTTCGGGAAGCTGGTTCCCTTGGAAGACAAATTACGTACTTATTTCGCTTTTCCTTTGAAGGTTTTTTCAACTGAAGAAATAATTTTTTTGCGTACTTCGGCAACTTCTTCTGTAGTGAGATTTTTATTCTTGTGTTGATAGACAATATGGAATGTTCGAGTTGGGCCATATATATCTAGCAAACTTACTTCAACGATCAGGTCACTGTGTTTTTGAATTTCTGAGATAACAGCTCCTGTCTTCACTTTACTATCCAATACAAATGAAATGTCTTCTGTTATTGCTGGATATTTTGGAAGAGGAGTATAGACTTTGCGAAGTGTTGCATGTTTGAGTAAGACTTCAAAATCAAATTCTGCTGTGACAATATTTTTATCCATAACTTCAATAACTCCCACGTGTTCTTTCCCTATATACACACTTGCACCAATACCACCTAATTCTGAATCGGTGAATGTGAGCATAGGTATGCCAAACTCTTTTGTTAATTGTTCAACAATGCCTTTTGCATGAGAGAATGTCCCTCTCTGCCCTTTTAGTACATAGGAAATATTTCTCTTTTCATTTGGTAGTTTCTCTTTTTTATTTTTACTGTAGACATTGGCAATCTCAAAAATCTCTACATTGTCGCGAGCTTTATTTTCAGCTAGGACTTGCAACAGGCTTGGCGTAAGGGTGCGTCGCATATGGACATGATCAACGTCGAGTGGATTAGAAAGAGTTACTGCTTCTTGAATTGGTCCTTCAAGCATTGTTTCACTTACCATTGAGTATGTATAGACTTCAGTGAGTCCCCAAAATTTTAAAGCGTCTTTTGCTTTTTGTTCCCAGAAAAATTGATTGTTTTGCTGATGGTATGGTGTTGCCCATGCAAATGGTGGGAGTTTACTTGGAATATTATGGTATCCATACATTCGCGCAACTTCTTCAATGACGTCTTCTGGAATAGTGACATCGAGTTCCCGCCAACTTGGCACTATTACCTTGAGAGTGCTATTTGTTTCTTCCACTTCAAACCCTAATCCTTTCAGAATTTTTATTGACTTGTTCAGTGGAATCTCCACACCAATGGTTCGACAAATTTCTTCATGAGTGACTGAGACTGTTGCTGGTTTCACTTTTCCTGGATACATATCTATGACGTCACTTGCTACTTTTGCATGTGCGACTTCCTTATAGAGTTGTACTCCTCTTTGCAGTGCCTGCATCGCAAGTTCTGGATCCACACCCTTTTCATTTAATGCTGCTGCTTCGGTACGGATGGCAAGTCCCATCGATGTTTTTCGAATTTTCCATGGATCGTTATTATCAAAGAAAAATACTATTCTTTTTGTATTACTGGTGACGACACTATTTGCTGTTCCCATGATTCCAAGAAGATCTATTATCTCCCCTTCCCCATTGTCTGCAACAATATCTCCTCCTGGTAATGTGTGTTCTTTTCTATCAAGGGTTATTACTTTTTCACCTTTTTTTGAAGATCGGATGATAAGAGTTCTATTTGTTAGTCTGTCATAGTCAAAAGCATGAGCAGGATGTCCCATTTCCAACATAACATAATTAGTAACATCAATAATATTGTTAAGACTTCGTATGCCTGCTGCTTCTAGCCGGTCTTTTATATATTGGGGAGATTCCCCCATGGTAACTTCCAAAACGACTCCAGATACACGTCGTACTAATTTGTCGTCATTTACTACGTGCAGTTCTGCGGATTCTTTTGTCTCAAGTTTTGGTTCTTTCACATGCAAAGGTTGTAATTTTGCTGTATATCCAAATTCCGGCAAAACAGTTGCTGCTTCTCGTGCAAGTCCCCGAACGCTTACCATGTCTGGTCTATTGGTCGTTATTTCGATTGCATACACAAAATCTTTTCCAAAAGGCTCAACTCTTTCAATAGATGCACTGCTTAAAGACAATGCACGGGCTATATCCATTGGTTTGGCATTTGTTTCTAAGTGCTCCCTTAGATGTGAATCAAGTATTTTTATGTCCATATATATTTATTCGTTCATGGTTCACGATTATTTCTAGGGCGAACAATGAACTATTGCCTCGTTTAGAATTGTTCTAAGAACTCAAGTTTATTGCTATACAAAAGTCGTAAGTCATCAATTTCTATTCCCTCTTTCATCATAAGGACTCTTTCTACTCCCCATCCAAAAGCAAAGCCAGTATATTTTTTGGGATCAATGCCACCATAGGTGAGTACATTAGGATGAACCATTCCTGCTCCTCCCATTTCAAGCCATCCTGCTTTACATAATTTGCATCCTTTGCCAAGACAGACTCCACACGTAACATCGATTTCAAATGAAGGCTCGGTGAATTGAAAATGATACGGACGAATTCTGGATTCTCTTTTATCGCCAAAATATGATTTTACAAAATAATCCAAAACTCCTTTCAAGTGAACAATGGAAATATTCTCTCCAACAACCAGTCCTTCAAATTGGTGAAACATCTGTGTATGAGACACATCTGATTGTCTTCGATAACACTTTGCCAAGTTAAGCATTCTAATAGAGATTGGCCGACCAGTCTCTTTACTTTCTTTGACTGCTCTTTGCATTTCGCGTACTTGTCCTGAAGATGTGTGAGGGGTAAGGATAACTTGTCCTTTCTCTGAGTCAGTATCCTCTGTTGTAAAAAATGTTTCCCAATCGTCTCTGGCCGGATGGTTTTCTGGGAAGTTCAGAGCAGTGAACGCATACCAATCCCATTCAATTTCTGGATATCGTACTCTAGTAAATCCAATTTTTTCAAAGATGCTGGTAATTTCCTGAATTGCCTGGGTAATAAGGTGTACGTGTCCAAGAGGAGGACGGACGCCTGGGTTGGTAACATCCAATGTTTCTTTTTTCTCCTGGAGGACTTGGGATTTGAAAAGATTTTGTTGGTTGACTATAGAATCCTCAATTGTTTGCTTGACTTCATTAGCTAATTTTCCAACCTCTGCCCTTTCTTCAACGGGGACTTTCACAATGGCTTTGAGTGCAAGAGTTAATTTGCCAGACCGTCCTAAAAATTGCAGTTTGATTTCTTCTAGTGTTTTTTCATCTGAAGCATCCAAAATAAGGGAAAGTGCTTCATTTTTTAATTGCATTAATGTCTCTTCCATATTCAGATTATAGAACAAATTGTCATTCCCGCGAAAGCGGGAATCTATTTGGTTGGATTCCGGATCTCATCGGGATGACCAGTGATTTTCCTTATTAAAAAATCCCCTGGTGGGGATTATTATGGCTGAGAACGGCTGGAAAGTCTTAATTAACTTTCTTTGCCATCTCAACCAAGGTTGTAAAGGTTTCTGGATCATTCACGACTAAATCAGAAAGAATTTTTCTGTCTAAAGCGACACTTGATTTTGAAAGTTTGTTGATAAAAACACTGTAAGACATATCTTGTTGTTTCACAGCTTCAGAAATTCTGGTAATCCAGAGACTTCTAAAATCTCTCTTTCTTGCCTTTCGTCCTGCAAATGCATATTGACCAGCCTGCAACACTGCTGTTTTTGCAGTTCTAATAAGTGTAGACCTGGTTCCACGATATCCTTTAGCCAAGTCTAAGACTTTATTGTGTTTTCTTTTTGATGTAATACCTCTTTTAACTCTCATAATTTTTAGTTACTAGCTCTTAGTTCAATCTGAGAACTGCTATCTAGCATCTTATGCTGCTCCAAGCATTTTTTTCACTTTTTTACCAAATGAAGCTTCCAAAACTCCAGGAACATTATGTCGTCTGATAGTCTTGTTAGATTTGTGAGATTGTAAATGTCCGTTATTTTGATGGCGAAACATAACCTTACCCGATATGGTAATTTTAAATCGTTTGGCCACTGCTTTCTTGATTTTCTTCTTTGGCATGTTTTTTCCTTTCTGGCGATATAATGGCAATTATTTGTTTGCCTTCTAATTTTGGATCGCGTTCTACTTTTGAGACCTCTGATAGTCCAGCTATCATTTTCTGCAAAATTTCATGTCCGAATTCAGGATGGATAATTTGTCTTCCTCTGAATTTTAAGACAAGTCTTACTTTATCTCCTTCTTCAAGAAAACCCTGAGCTCTTTGTCTCATGTTTTCAAGGTCAGCTGCACCCATAAAAGGTCCAAGCCGTACTTCTTTTGTCTCGGAGACTTTTGCTTTTCTCTTTTCTTCTCTCTTTTTCTTTTCTACTTGGTATAAAAATTTGTTAAATTCAACTATTTTAACAACGGGTGGGTTAGCAGATCCAGATATTTCAACTAAATCTAGTTCTTGTTCCCGAGCCAATTGGAGTGCTTCTGCGCGTGGCAGAATCCCAACTTGCTTTCCTTCAGCATCCAAAACGCGAAGCGTTGGAGCAGAAATACGCTCGTTTAATTTATATAGTTGCTTTTGACTAAAGGTTTTTTTATACAATTTTTTTATCTATTTCCTCTTCTAAAGAAGAAAGAAAAGCCTCAATATGTAAAGAACCAAGGTCTTGCCCGTTTCTCTTTCTCACAGAAAGAGCACTATCAGCAATTTCCTTGTCCCCTATTATACCCATAAATGGTACCTTTTGTAAAGTCGCGTTCCTGATTTTGGCCTGGAGCCGTTCTGAGGTGCCATCTACTTCAACGCGAATTCCCTTTTCTTTCAGCTGTTCAGCAACCTTTTGAGCGTAGTCACTATGCCTATCTGCTATCGGAAGCAAGGTTACTTGTACTGGTGCAAGCCAGGTTGGGAAGGCTCCAGTATAGTGTTCGGTTAAAATACCTAAGAAGCGCTCGAATGATCCATAAATAGCCCTATGAAGGACGACAGGTTGTACTTCCTCTCCTTCATTATCAGTATATTTGAGTTTGAAATTCTTTGGTTGTTGGAAGTCAAGCTGTATTGTCCCTGTTTGCCATTCTCGTCCTAGTGAGTCTTTCATAAGAATATCTACTTTTGGACCATAAAAAGCTCCTTCTCCTTCAGCAACGAAGTATTCTTTTTTCGATGCGTCCAAAACTTTTTTAAGTTCATTTTCGGCAATATCCCAATCACTTGCCTCTCCCATAAATCCTTCTGGTCTTGTTCCAAAGCGAAGTTTATATTTCAAATCAAATGCTGAATAGAAAATTTCAATCATTTCCATAATCTTTTTAAACTCTTCTCCAATTTGAGAAATTGCAAGAAAAATATGCGCATCATCTTGATGAAATTCTCGTGCTCTAAATAACCCATTGAGTGTTCCGGATAATTCAAACCTATGTAAGGCTGACGTTTCAGAAAGTCGCATAGGAAGCTCACGATAACTGCGAGTTCTCGAACCAAAAATTGTCATAGCATTAGGACAATTCATTGGCTTAATACCAAATACTTCAGTGCCTTCATAGGGATCTTTTGAATCATCTCGAAGATAGCTCATTGGAGAAATAAACATATCGTTTCGGTAATGGAACCAATGCCCAGAAGTTTCATAAAGCTCTTTTTTACTGAGAATTGGCGTCATAACTTCTTGATAATCATATTGTTTATGAACTTTTCGAGAGAAATTAAGAAGCTCATTGTAGATAATAACTCCTTTTGGAAGCCAGTATGGCATCCCTGGAGCTGTTTCAGTAAATAAAAATAACTCAAGTTGAGGTCCTAATTTTTTATGGTCTCTCTTTTCTGCTTCTTCAAGCATCTGTAAGTACTTATTGAGTTCTTCTTTGGTGAAGAAAGCAGTACCATAGACGCGAGTAAGCATTTTATTTTTCTCGCTCCCTCGCCAATAAGCTCCGGCAACTTTCATGAGCTTGAAATGCTTAAGGTCTTCTTTTGGATTCAAGTCATGACCTCCCCGACACAGATCTACAAAATCGCCCGATTTATAGAAAGTAATAGGTTCACCCTTTTTGACAATTTCTTCAATCAGTTCAAGTTTATAGGGGTTGTTCTTGTATTTCTCTTTTGCTTCTTTTTCATTCACTTCAATTCTTTCAAAACCAGTCCAATTTTTAACTAACTCATGCATTTTCTGTTCTATTTTTGGAAAATCGTCTTCAGAGATTTTTACATCTCCGTAATCTGCATCATAATAAAACCCTTCTTCTATTGCAGGTCCAATAGTAATTCTGGTGTTTGTCCACAATTCCATGACTGCAGCAGCAAATAAATGCGCTGCTGAGTGTCTTAAATTGTTAAGTTTTTCTTTATTTTCCATATATTTTATTATTGCGGATTTTTATCTCCACAATTGAAATTTTCTTGTCAACTCACTTACCTCTTCAATTGTACCAAATAAAAGAATGCCATAATACTCTAGTTCTGCTTCCGGGATCTGGGCTGTCCTTTCAAGCTGTTCTATGTATGTCCCCTCTTGCATAGTGTTAGTAAAATCTACAAAAAGAATCTCTTTTTCTTTAGCCAAATTCCTCACTGCCCTAATTTGATTACCATTATCTGCTTTGAGAATAACAAAACTATTTTTAGATGCTTTGTGACTATCTCCATCTTTATCTTGATAATCAACCATTCCCATTGCTATTTTTTCTTCAACTGTAACATCAGCAATGAGTCCTACTGTCATGTGTGCCAAAACATTCATGACTCGTCCCACCTCAACTTTTCTGTTCAGTACTGCAACAAATTTATGTGTTGTTATATCTCGATTATTCATAGTGAGACTATATCAGAAAGCTATTTTCTTTTAAAGGAGCAAGGCAGTCGACGCTCTCTTGTTATTACCTCTGGTGCTGAGATAGTTAATCATATGTTTTTATTATGTCAGTCAAAACATTGACATCAAAACTATCATGACGCAGCATGTGATAATCAAATATAATTTCTGAAACCTCCTTATATTTTTTAACTCTAAACTCTAACAGTTTCGGATAATTTCTCTGTAATGATTCCATGTTATTTTCTCCCTTCTGTTTAGAAAATATCTTCCCCCAAATAACCGGCTTAGGATTTTTCATATACTCCTCATACATGTGTTTTCGAACAAACGATGGAGTATGGAAGTAAAGCAATTTTGACTCCTCTGCCAATCTTTTTAGAATGTCTTCTTCCATATAGATAACACTTCCCGTAGTATCTACAATAATGTCTTCATTGTCTGTAGCTTTTTCAAGATAAGCAAGTATTTCCTGCATGACTTCACTCTCAAGCTCTAAATAGCGCTTACTATTCTTTTTGTACTGTCTTTCATAGGGTTGTCCCATCCATTTTGCAACATCTTGTATGCCGCTATATCCTAATGCTGTAAGTTCTCTTCCTAACTCTTCTTCGATTAAGTCATCACAGCAAAATCTCTTGAAACCTTTTGATTCAAGCTTTTTTGACCAATAACTTTTTCCACTACCAGACATACCAATTAGTGAAATTTTCATAGGTATTTCTTTCTTTATATAAAAAGACCTCCCTTGTTAGGAGGTTTGTAATGTCTCTTTTCTGCTCACTACAAACGCTCCCAAACAAATGGGGTTGTAGTTGTTGTAATAAATAGTATTTGTTTCTTTTTCATTTTTTGTTTATTCATAGGTATAGTTTTTTTGTCTTCACCTAAGCTGTAATCCTATTACAGAACTCTCCACAAAAAAACCTCCTTTCGGAGGTCGTGTACATGATAGCTACAACCTCCTCTTAAGAGTTTGTTGTAATTGTTGTAATTTGTGCGCTTTTCATATCTTAATGTTAATTTATCACAGATAATTGAATTTTGTCAAATTACAGGCTTAGTTCTTCGTGAATTCCTTGCATTGCAGTAAGGGTAATCTTCACGAATTCTTCCAAAGGAATGCCTAATTTTTCCTGACACATAAGGATTGCCTCTCTGTTAGCTCCTTTGGCAAAATCTTTTTGTTTCATGCGGTTAAGAATAAATTCGACTGTCAGAGATGCGAGTTTTTTATCAGGGTGAATCAATGCTGATGCAACAATAAGGCCTGTTAACTGGTCACAGCAATAGATTCCCCAATCCATTGGGCTCTCCGGCATAACTTTTGTATATTCATAATTATGTGATTCTATGGCGTGCTCAATAACTGTTGGGATACTATTTGGCTCAAGTTTAAATAATAGGAGACCATGCTTTTCTGGATGGCCTTTTGCTTTTTCATAATCAGCATCATGCAATAGTCCTGTTACTCCCCATTCATCAACATCTCCCTGGAATCGTGGAGCAAGTGCCCGCATTGTTACTTCTGTTGCGAGACAGTGTTTTATAAGATTTGGATTTGTGAGATATTTATTGAGTATCTCCCATGCTGTAGCTCGTATCATATATTTCATTATAAGCAAACAAAAGAAGGCAATCAACATAGCTTTTCTTTTGGTAATTACTTGACCTATCTGCTATGATAGATTTGTGGATACCTGTACTCATTTACAACAAGCAAAAGAAGATGTAACTCCAAAGACTCCTAATGGGTGTGAGGAGTGCCTCAAAAGTGGAGATAGATGGGTTCATTTACGTCTCTGTCTTACCTGTGGGCATGTGGGGTGCTGTGATAGTTCGGTAAATAAGCATGCTACCAAGCACTTCCACGAGACTCAGCATCCTGTCATTAAGTCTTTTCAACCAGGAGAAAATTGGAAATGGTGCTATGTTGATGAGGTAATGGCCGAGTAATATGACGTGGCTTATCTATGCACTTCTATCTGCTCTTTTTGCAGCACTTACTGCTATTTTGGCTAAAATAGGGATAAAGAATGTTGACTCCAATCTTGCTACTGCTATTCGCACCTTAGTTATTCTTTTTTTTGCATGGGGAATTGTTTTTTTCCAAGGAACATTTTCTCAAATTTCTTCTCTCTCAACATTTTCAGTTGTGTTCTTGATTCTTTCTGGGATTGCCACTGGTCTTTCATGGCTCTTTTATTTTCGAGCGCTGCAGCTTGGGAATGCTTCACAAGTTGCTCCAATAGATAGACTTTCTTTAGTGATTACTATTTTGCTGGCAGCTGTTATTTTGCGAGAAAAAGTAACAGCGCAGACTATGCTAGGTGCGTTGATCATGGTTGTTGGAGCAATTTTGATTACGCTAACAAAATAAGTGGGCAGTATAGGACTCGAACCTATGACCTTTCGC
>CAZRBN010000026.1:0-16921 GCA_964598355.1 uncultured Gammaproteobacteria bacterium | reverse complement strand
CACGACCCCCACCCATAACATAGCGAGTAAGAGAATTTGTACTTCACGGGATAAAACAAGGCCTGGTGGTTGCTCAAAAAAACTATAAAATTTGTCACCACTTTGTAACACTTGTTTCATTTGTTCACTCAACTCTGCACCAAAATGGGAAAGATTTTGTGTTTTTTCATAGAGCGTAAGCAGTGATAATAAGTCACGATTGAGCGATCGTTCTAGTACTGAATGAATTTGTTTTCCAACACGAGTCACTGACAGAGTACTATTAATTGCAGGCCGTCTTCCCTGATACATAATATTCGTGTCAAAAAATATGTGTCCGTCAGTCATACTCATAATATTAGTTACAACGTAACCAGTAAAGTCTCCTTCAATTGTTTCAACAACGGGAAAACAAGTGATAGAGACTTCAGCATCTCCCACCAGAAAGTTTCCCGCTCTTTCTAATAGTTTTGCGTGGACATAAAAAATATCTCCTGGATATGAATCTCGTCCTGGGAAATTTTTTGCAACAAGGGCAAGCTCTCTATAGAATTTTGCATGAGTGGAAAGATCGTCAAGAATGACCAATGTTTCTTTTCCTTTATCACGAAAATATTCTGCGATTGTCATTGCTGCATACGGAGTAAGGAAAATAAGACTTGGGGAATCATACGAGCTTGTTCCGACAAGAATAACGTTTTTCGCGATATCGCCTTTGAGGAGATATTGCTCCAGATCTTTCATATCATTTCGTTTTTTTCCTATTGCTGCATAAATAATAATAGTGCCTTGCTTGGCTTGGTGTGCCAGGGTATCGAGTAAAAATGATGTTTTGCCTGTTTTTCTATCTCCCATGATGAGCTCTCGTTGCCCCTTTCCAACGGGAATTAACAGGTCAACAATGCTCGTTCCAGTATGAAGTGGTTTTTTGATTTTTGACCGTGCAGAAATGCCAAGCGGTTCGGTATGTAATTGCCGATTTTCTCCTTCTGCAAGTTGCTGGTAGTCTTTACTTAAGGGAAGTCCTAGTGGATTAATTGCCGTGCCAAGTAAGGCTTCTCCAACGGGAAGTGTTAGGACTTCTCCTGTCCTTACGATTCGAGTTGCTGTACGTGATGGTTTTTGAGAGAAATTGAGAATCGTTGTTGTTGTTTCAGTCATGCTAAAGACTTGCCCAATTGACCCGTCTTCGAACATAACAAGCTCGTCAGGTCTGGCTGAAGGTAGTCCTTCGGCAATTACCAGTGGATGATTCACTTCAGTTATAATGCCAAATTCCCCTATTGTTTCTAAATATTCTTGAAATTGTTTCATGCGAATTTTTGTACTGCTTTTTCTGTTGATTGTCTCAATGAATAGTCAAAAAACTTTCCATTGATTGCAATATGCATACCACCGATGAGTGTTGCATCTGTTGTGAGAGAAAGCAAAAAAGGTTGTTGCATAATAGCTGCAATCTTTGCATATATGCCATTAGTCATGGATGATAATGGTGAAAAAGCGAGTGTGCAATGGATAACAGGGAGCTTAGAAAGATACTCTTTTGCGCGTTTTGCAAACGCAGCAAGATCTGCTGTGTTATTCAATGAAATATGATTATCCTCACAGAGTGTTTCAAACACGAAAAAGATGTCTGGTGGATACTCACTTTTTATTGTTTGGATAGATTCTTTTGGCGTGTATTGTGCATTTATAACATCAGCAAAAAGCAACTGGAGATGTGCAGCTTGTTGCTCGGTTTTAACAGATGTGATGATAATATTGGGAGTCGTTGTCATACATGGAAAATATCATTTTCTTTTGCTTGTTGCAGTGCTTTGTCTACCAGTGCTTCATGATCTGCAAGGGAAATACTTTTTCCCAGCACTTCAACAGCAAGCTTTTTCATCAGTGTTTTTACTTCTTCATCAAATGCTTGCATCTGTTTTTCTTTGTAGCTTTGTACGTCATTTTTTGCTTTTGTCAGTTCTTCTTCGACTTGTTTATCAATTTTCTGTTGAGCATTAGTAATATTATTTTGTAGTGAGCTAGTAAAATCATGCAGTTCTTGCTCTCCAGCTTTTTCTAGATTTTCCTCAATAAGAGACAGCTCTTTTTTATACAATTCAAGTGCGGTAATGGTTTGTTGTTGCAATTTCTGCTTGATGCTTTCCAGTTCTTCTTTCTGAACAAAACTTCCTTTAGCCACTAATCTCTCGGCTTTTTTATTGGCCTTTTTGAGGATTGTTATTGCGTGATTGTGTGCTCGAAGTAAGATTTTTTCATATTCTGAAAGAATATCTTCTTCTTTTGTAAAAATTCTTCTTTCTTTTCTATACACATAAAAAAGAAAGAGAATAGTACCTCCAAGAAGAAGACATATGGTAATAATAATAGGATTTAAAAATGTCTGCATATTATAGTCTAATCACAAAATACGCAACAATAACACCTGTTGCAAGGATTCCAATAGTAATGGCAACGTTAAGGACAATTCCTATTTGAATAATACGGCTAGCAAGAGGATTACGTCCAATTGCTTCAATGCCTCTATTTGCTGTTTGGCCAAAAAACCAAAAGCCGAAAACAAACGATAATACAACAATGAGTGCAGCGATAAAGTATTTAAACACTGTCACGGGTTGTTCGTAAGTCGCTGCAGAGCTGATGTTAAGTATGTCAAAAAGACTGGCACTAACGGTAACACGGCTGGTAAAGTAATGCACATTAAGCGCAACAGGAAGTTGTTGTATGTCTGTTGCAGATTTTGGTTGGAAGTCTGTGATTGCTGTCCCAACAACAAAACCAGAGTGTTTAGCTTTCATGCCAACACCTGGGGTTGTTGAAGCAGTTATGAGATCTCCTTTTTTTATTGCACCATTTTTCCCGGAGACTAACACATACGCATCTCCTGATGAAACAACAGGATACGTATTTTGTCCTTTGGTAACAATGGCAACAGCAGGAGAAGTTGTGACAACGCCAATAACCAGTGGATCATAGTCGAGTGCTGACAGCTTGTATCCATTACTTGCTGATGACACTATTTTCCCTGTTGTAATATTTTCTCCACTGATAGGCAAATAGGTGGCAATTCCCAAAGATGACGTAGCATCTTGAGCATAGATATGCTGCGTAAAGATACCGCAAAGTAATAGACAAAAAACAAAGATGGGCAGTATTTGTTTCATACACTAATAGTATATCATTGATTTTTTACAATAAACCAGTCGAACGTTACATTTTGTTGTTGGACACTCCTTACTGTAATAACGAATTTTCCGTTTGCCTTGAGTCCTAGGCTCAGCGGTGAATCAATACTTGAAGTTGGTGTAATAAAGACTTTATCAGCACTTGTCATAACCGGTGTATCAACTTCAACACTTGTAAATCCTTGAGGAATAGTTGCTGAACCAATTGAGGAGTTGCCTTTAATAATAAATTGTTTGGTAGCAATGGACTCAGTAGATACTGTTCCTTGCGTTGTAATATTTCCTGTCGTATCAATAGTTACCCGTCCTCCTAAGAAATCGACACCACCAAGCCGATCTTGCTGCAGATGAAGAGGTTCTGCAAGGGTTTCAATCGCTCCATTGAGTCCATCGATGGTCAGAAGTCCTGCATGGACTTTTCCCGTGATACCTAAATCGCTCACCGTTGTTGCTCCAAGTACTTGCAGAGAAGTAGAAATAGTGGCTGTCTCAGCATGCAGTTCTTGAATCTGTGCTACAGCAGTGAATGTACCAGGAAGTGTTGCACCCGTTGCAGTTGAGTAAAACGCTGGGTCATACCACGAAGGATTGACTGAGACCATTACTGTACCATTTGCAGACTCCCCAGATCCGGTAATGGCATGCCCAACTATCTCTCCTGCTACTGTTGCTTTCGTACCTAGTCCGCTCTCAGATACACTAATAGGATCTCCAGGAAGAATACCTGCTGATGTGGAAGCAACATGCACAGGAAGTTGCCCAACAAGACCAACTAAAATGTAGTGTGGGTCATCTGCGTGATCTGTCCCTCCGGCAAATCCGGCTCTATCGGAAATGACTCCCAGAATACTATTGCCACTTGTACAGGTACTCACGCCTGCTGGAGTAAGACAGACAATATGTCCAGGAGTAATCATTTCATTCACGAATGCTTTTTTGTAATATTCAGCAAAATCAATACCACTTGTTGCATACGTCACTCCGCCTGAGCCATTGCCTTGAATTTTACCAACAATTCTTCCTGCGCCATCTAAGAAAGAAAGGAAGTAATTGCTTGTTCCCGGTGTTGTTGCTCCAACAGAAATACCAAGACCGCTTGCTGTTGATCCAGTATTATTATTTTTAATCATAGCAGCAACAGTTGCTGACTGGCTGTCTTGCACATCCAATTTAAAGAATGCTGCTGTGTTACCTATGCCGACATTTCCGTTAGCAAATAACGAAAGATTGGCCTGATATTCTTGGAGACGAACACTGGTAATCGTTGGCGTATCAGTTGTTACGGCACCGGTATCCATATACGCTTTTACTCTCCAATATCTAAATCTGCTGAGTATTTGTGAGCTTACATCTAATTGTGTTCCACTGGTGATAGAATATGTGGTTCCATTTTGATAAAAAGTACCAACTCCATTTGGATAGACGGTTTCTTCTCCAGCAAAAGCACCAGTGCTAGAGCCTAAAATTTGAAATTTGGGGTGAATATTATCAGAACCATCCAACGTGTAGGCAACAGTAAGGAAATTTGGTCTATATGTTTTACCAACGCCAGCATCTTGTGTTTCAGATGTCCATGACTGGAGTCCAGAGGTATATGATGTGGTTTCGCTGCCAAGAGTAGTTGCAGGTTCAGGACTCGAAAACTTTCTGACAAGTTCATGACCTGCATAATTTGGGGTAACATATCCGTAATTTGCTGCAATATCGGTTATTTGTGTTTGGGTAAGTGCTGTGCTATAAATTCGCGGTTCATCAAGTTTACCAATATTTTGTCCTCCTCCACTATAATTACCCACACTACTCACTGATTGATTTTGCACTTGTGCACTTCCTGTTCCGACAACAGTCCCATCAACATAGAAAGATGATGTTCCTCCAGTTCCAACTTCTACAATATGATGCCATCCGGTTAACGAGTTTATGTTATACCCAGAAGAGGTAAAGCCATTATTATATGTTCCCATATTGCCACTACTGTCAAAGATAAGTGAATGGTATAGACCTCCTGCTTTGACGAAAGCACTTCTCCAACCTCCGCTTGTTGTTGGAAGAGGAAAATTGATCCAGGCAGATTCGGTCCATGAGGTACCAAGAGTAACAGCAGTAGTTGTAGTAGTGACATCGTTGGTTCCTGAAAAATTTCTTGCGTTATTAAACTGTCCTGCAACAACAGTTGTACCAGTGTACGTTCCTGTATTTGCGTTTCCTGAGTAATCAGTTGTTGTTGATCCGGAAGCTTCATCAAAACGATATGCAAGAGAGATACCTGAAACATCCCTAATAAAGGTATTTGGTATTGAAGACTGAGATGTTGCACCTGAATTTCCGTAATAGAGATAAATAGTGTAGTTGGAAGATGCAGTAATCGATGGTACTTTTGTCCAAACAACTGTACTCCCTGTATTACATCCAGACTCTATCCAATAATTAAGCGTTGTTGTGCCATCGCTATCAGTAACACGTATGTCCGAACAGTCACTATTCATTTTCCCTGCAGCAATAGGAGTTGCCGTGTCTGTGGTGAATTGCACTTGATAATTCGTTAAAGTATTGCTGTTACCAGTATTGTTAACTGTTATCGCTTTTCTATAGAACCATCCTGAAAGTGCTGAGGTTGGTTTTAAGTTTAATTGATTACTTACTGCAGGATTTTGCATGCCAGCAGAAAATGTTGTTCCTGCAGTGTTAAAGAGCGCTGTTGTATTCCATGTTTTATCAATATTTGCAGTGGTGAAAATATCTCCTCGTCCATACACGCTGTTGTAAATGCTTGCGCTTCCTGCAACGTTGAGTGCTTGCGTTAATGTGGTTGTTCCAATGCCAAGGCTTCCTGAAAATACGCCATTTCCTATGCCACTTGGGCCTGCTAGTGAACCGATATTAAGAGATGCAGAAACACTTGCATACCCAGAGGTAGTGAGAGATCCGCCAAAGGTTGCATTTCCACTAAAGGTTGCATTTCCACTATTTGTTATCGTAAATTTGGTTGTTCCTGAGACTGATGCGGTAAAGATATCTCCAGTCCCTTGCTGATTAACTACTGCTGCTGCATTCCCTAATGCATTTTTTTCCACATCAATACCAGCATTTGCAAGGAATGTCGTTGCTCCTATGGCTAATGTTCCGCTTTGGATTCGTGCCATTTCAGTAAGAGTTGTCCCATCAAAACGTCCAAATTGGATGAAGTTGGTAGAAGTTGCTGCGCCTGCATAGAGTTGGAGTGCACTATTATTGACGCCAAATCCATATTTATCACTGCCGTTATCATATAGATATATCTTATTTGTAGCTGTACTTGCTCCAAAATTAAGCGCTGCGTTAAAGGTCGTTGTATTAATACCAACACTTCCTCCAGTCGGTTGCAATGCAAGATTTTGCCATGCAACATTTTGATTAACAGCCTCAAGATATCCATAATTGCTCGTTGTGTTGTAGCCAACATTGAGCCTATTACCTGAAGCACTTGTTCCGTAAATAGAAAGCTGCGAGCTTGTTCCATTCCCATTGTTGACCGCATTACCAACAATATCCAAATTCCTACTTGGTGTACCAGTGCCGATACCGATATTCCCACTTTGTGTAATAACAAATCTGGTAAGACCAGAAGAGGATGCGGTAAAAAGGTCGCCTACTCCACTATTATCAATGACCAATCCTGCAAAGGATGTTTGACCAGAAAAGGACGCAATAGGTTGTGTCCCAGATATATTTCTGACATCCAGTGTTACCAGAGGAGAGGTGGTATTAATACCCACTCTGCCTACACTGGTAACATCAAGGAATGAATTGACATCAAACAGGTTTGCAGGATTATTTGTCCCCACTCCGATATTTCCATTGTTGGCAATATAAAAGCGGGAAGTAAGTCCTGCGTCTCCTCCCAATGAGGTTTGGAAGCTAATTGATCCCCCGTTCAGTGCTCCAATAATTGGACTTGCGTTTCGTAAGATTAAGTTTGCGGAGACAGATGCATTGCCTGCAACATCCAGGAGGGCTGTTGGGTTAAGTGTTCCAATACCAACAAATCCATTTGGGACCAGAAGGCCATAATTATTGGTAGCACCGCTTGCCGAGAAGTAGCCAGCAATATTGGTAGTAGCAGCTCCAGTGAGTTGCGTAAAGATACCATAGTTTGTCCCAGCTGCACCTCCTGTTGACGAAATATTGAGGACTTTCCCTGTCCCTGCTGTTGAAAAGTTGGCAAAATTTCCAGTGAATGCTGATGATGAAGACGTAAGATTAAGAGCTGTTCCTGACGTAAGGCTATTAAGTGCAGCATTAAAGCCGGTTCCTGTAGTAAGACTATTCAAGACTGCATTAATGGCAGTACCCGTTGTAATACCACTCGCAATATTTACTGTTGTTCCACTTGTCTGGGCAGGGGCGGACAAATTGAGTAGTGTTCCGGAAGTAAGTGCAGAGCCAATAATGGACATCGTTGTGCCAGTAGTGACAGTACTATCTGCAAGAGCATAGACAGTTGCTGTAGTATCCGCACCACTATAATTCTGGACAATATTTCCTTGCTGGGTTACTTGAAATGCTGGGGTCATAATCTGCTCTCCACTGGTTGATGCAGCAGGTGAAAGTACATTTCCCACAGTGAAGAGATTGTTAACATTTACTTGATTGGGATCTGTAGAAAGGCCGGTTGTTGCCCCCAATACTTGGGCAAGTGAGAATCGTTGTGATTCCATCCAGACACGTGTTGCTGTGCCGTTCGTACCGGCAAGTGAGAGAATGCCAAGAGTATTTGATACATCTGTCTGGCCGTTTGAAGCAGGGTTTGGTGTACCGGCTATACCAATTGCAACAGTATCATTTGCTGCATACGTTACTCCAGTGCTATCAACTTTTGCAGTATTTACTGTTGCATAGAGGTCAAGGACGCTATCACTCACCGTGCCAATAACACTTACACCTCCGGTATTGCTTGAGCTGTTGGTACCAACATACAGAAATTGATTGCCTGCATCAACTCTCACTGCTTTGACTGTGTTTACAGTCACTCCGCCCGTACCTCCTCCAAGCAGTTGTTGATATACATCTGCTCCTGTGACACCAGTAATTTTCCCTGATGTATGATTTTGGAGTGCTCTATAGCCATTTTGGTAGGCATTTGCGACTTGTCCTGCGGTCAGTGCTGTTGCATTCACTGTTACTTCATCAATGTTTCCGGAGAACAATGTTGTCCCATTATTTGCACCAATTTGGAAAGGACCTGCTGTGCGTGTAATACTTGCCGGAGCGGTACCAGTAAGTGTGCCGGTATCAACCTTTCCATCAATGTACAACGTTACCGTCAATGCACTTGCGTCATAGACCATAGTTGCACGATGCCAACCAGTATCAATAACAGTACTACTTGTACGTGTCGCTGTTGTTGCTCCAATAATTTGGGCTTGGACAGTGCCACTGCTTGTTAGAGAGAGGCTATATGAGCCATTTTTTGCAGCAATTGTTTGAGCTGTTGAGGTAGACGTTGTTTTAAACCAAGCATTCACAGTAAGATTCCCTGTTATTCCAATGTTCGCATTATCAGCAATAGATAAGAATTGTGTTGTTCCGTTAAATGATCCAGCATTCCCCCTGACACCTGATGCAGTAAAAGTAGTACTTCCATTATTAGTAAGTGTTTGGGCATGAGAAGAGGCGTCAGAAAGCCCGGAGCCAAATCCGTTATCAAGTGGCCACATCCCTCTGGTATCGCCAATCATTAACTCCGAAATATAATCTTTTGTGTAAATTTTGATACCCCCCGAGGTTGGTGTGAGTGCGTTTTCATGAATAACAAAAAGCCCATTATTCGTTGCTGCGTAGATGACGTCACTTT
The DNA here is from genome assembly GCA_964598355.1 of uncultured Gammaproteobacteria bacterium. Taxonomy (GTDB): domain Bacteria; phylum Patescibacteriota; class Microgenomatia; order Levybacterales; family UBA12049; genus DASQJJ01. The sequence goes on along the minus strand of CAZRBN010000026.1, from coordinate 7,918 downwards.
TGCCATCAACTTGTGATGCACCTTCCTTGACTGTTAGGTCATTGAGTGTTGTTGACGCAGGAAAAACAGGACCACTTGCTGGATGCGTTGTGTCGTAACTCACGCCTTGTCCGATTTTATCGGTACTGTCATTTTGGACATTTTTAAAGATGTCAACAGACCCTACCACATCATTTTCTATAACAAGTCTTCCTGTAGATGTGAGGTATACTCCTTTTCCAAATCCTGCAGTAGGTGTTGTTGACCCTGCAGTACCAAAAGCTGATTGCAGTGCATTTGGAGTAGTGCGTGTTGCTCTTACTCGGTAGGTATAGCTAGCATTTTGCTGGACATTGGTATCAGTGTAACTTGCTGCACTTGATGCAATGCTTGTCGATAATGAAACAAATCCTCCAGCTCCAATTTGTCTTTGAATTTCATAATTGGACGCGTCATTTGCATTATTAGTCCATGTAATGGTATAGGTCCCAACATGTGAGAGGGTTGTGGTGACACCACTTGGTGCTGCAGGTGTTGTGTCAACATTTGAAGCAGTTGCATACGTTGAGTTGTTACTTCCTAAGAATGCTCTGACCCTGTAAATATATTCATGATTTGCTGTTGCGGTATTGTCAGTATAGGTAACTGTTGGATAAGCAACGTTGCTGTTAATAACAGCAAATGCACTTCCGTCAGTACTTCTTTCCACTTGAAAGCCGTCAACTGTTGTTGCTGAAATAGTCCAGTCAACTCTGATAGAGGTATCGGATAAATATGTAGCAGTAGCTGTAAGCGGTGCAGGTACTTGGCTGACAAAATCAGGATTCCCCCCACGTACCGTCCATCCAGTGGTAAATCCAAGAGTATCGGTAACTCGTACTTGCCAATGGTATGTTTGCCCAAAGGTAAGATTGTTGAACGTTTGGGTACGACTTACTGGTGAGCCTGATACTGCGACATTGGAAATAGTTGCCGTTGCGGAGTTAGTAAATGCGGTGCCGTTGGGCTTAAGTTCTATGTCGATTGTTACGGTATCAGGATTATCACTATCAGTAATAGTAGCGCCCAAACACGCTGTTAAGCTGGTGATGCTTTGTCCTGTAGCAACAGCCGTGGTACAGTCGCTTTGGAATTGATTAAATGAAGAAATTGCAGGAATACCTTGCTGTGACAAAGTAAGAGTACCGGTGTTCGCAGTACCACTGCCTGTTCCAGCAGGAGTCAGATTTACTGCGGTAAGAGTACTGCCTGTCCAGGAATTGGTTGCATAGTAAATGGCAATACGTCCTCCTCCTCCTCGTCCTCCGGTGCTACAGCCCGTTCCTCCATTGCCTCCTGCAGCAGAAATTGTTCCGGCACCAGTCAGTGTTGCCGCAATAAGATAAAGACTTCCTCCTGATCCTCCTCCCGATCCACAGTTGCCAGCTGTACCATTAGATCCTACAGCGGAGATAGTACCAGTTATTGACAATGTTCCCGTTGCTAAAATTTTTACTGCTCCTCCTCCAGCACCTCCAGTGCTTTGGCCGGTATTACTACCTGCACCTGATCCTAGATCTAGTGGTGCAGTTGCTGATCCGTATGTACTCCCTCCTCCAGCACCTCCTCCTGCTCCTCCGTATCCTGCACCAGAGCTGTTATTATTTCCACCAATATTCGCTGAGGCTCCAGGTCCAGCGGCAGATGCATACCCTTGTCCATCCAAATTAACTTTTGCTCCAGTACCAACGGTAAAATTCGTTGTAGTAAATGTTTGACCAACACCGTCACTATTGGTTGTGTTGTATCCAACTAATGTCCACGTCACATTGTTACTTACAGTAACATTACGGTAAGTGAATGTTTGTCCTTCAAGGGTTGGTTTGGCATGCCATGTCTGATCTTGTTGAATATACAAATCATTATTCGTACTATCAACAAGCAGAGCAGTACCATTTGATGCGCTTCCTACTCCAGTAGTACTCATAGCAACAGTAGGTGTTGCGCCAGCATACGTATTACTTGAGGAATAGGAAATATAAATACGTCCTCCTCCTGATTTCCCAACAGAGGATTGTCCTGTACCAGTACCTGGATCTCCTGCATTTGCGGTAATTACCCCTGTCCCTGCACCGGCAAACGTACTACTGATAATCCATACACTTCCTCCAGATCCACCTGCTCCAGGATAACTACCGCCTGATCCACCAACTGATCCATTAGCTGTTATAGAGCCACTTACTGTAACAGTTCCGGATGCATTAATTTTAAGTGCTCCTCCTCCATTGCCGCCTATGCCTACATTTGCTCCTCCTCCTGAGCCCAAGTCAACTGGTGCGTTATATGTTCCATAGGGGCTTCCTCCAGCTACAGATGCTGATCCTCCGGCACCTCCATACGCTGCTCCTCCAGGAGGATTATTTCCCGCAATACTGCCTCCACCACCTGGTCCTGAGCCATTTGAAGATCCTGATGTTCCCCCTGCGTACCCTGTACCATTCATACTAATGCTGGAGCCAGCATTAACAGTAAAGTTGTTGGTTGTGGTAAAGCTTTGTCCAGCGCCATTGGTATTTGTTGTGTTATACCCAAGTAATGTCCAGGTAGCATTATTCGTGACAGTGACATTATGGTAGGAAAATGTTTGTCCTTCCCGAGCCGGATTTGCACTCCATGTTTGGGAAGACTCTATATATAAATCATTGTTGGTTGAATCAATAACAAGGGCGGTTCCTGAAGTACCAGTAGTGATGGGATTGTTTGCCGATCCAACAGTACTCGCATTCACCGTTGGCCAGGTTCCTGAATAGGTATTGGCTGAGGAATAAGAAATGACTACCCGTCCTCCTGCGGATTTTCCAACAGAAGATTGTCCAGTGCCTGTACCGGGATCTCCTGCATTTGCGGTAATTGCTCCGGTTGTTCCGGTAAATGTTCCGGCAATAATCCATACACTTCCTCCTGATCCTCCAGCTCCTGGATAATTTCCTCCTGACCCACCTGCAGCTCCATTCATGGTAATAGTACCATTAAGGGTAAAAGTTCCAGTTGCTGTCAAAGAGACAGCACCTCCTCCCGCTCCTCCTGCACCAACATTGGATCCTCCGCCCGATCCTGGATGGACAGGTTGCAAATAATTACCATATACAACACCACCTGCTCCCGATGCTGATCCTCCAGTACCGCCACTTCCTGCTCCACCTGGAGGGTTATTTCCCCCAACACTGGCGCCAGCTCCTGGACCTGTGGCAGCTCCCCATCCTTTTCCTGCGCCATTCAATGTTGCTGTTGATGCAATAGTGATTGTTGTTGCAGAAACAGTTGCTGTTCCACCTCCAGAGCCTCCCAGGGATTGCAATGTGGCTGTCTCTCCTGACAAAAGAGAAAAGGTCCCAATATTAGTATGTGCTCCTCCAAATCCAGATGGACAATCAGTTGCAGGATCCCAGTTAGCACCTGCGTGATCACCACCACCTGTACACGTATACGGATCAAAAAAAGCAACATGAGAAGCTTCCTGTTGTCCGCTACTATTTATTGCAGTGAGGGTAATTTGATATGGTTTGGTCGTTGTATTATGTACCTTCCATTGTGCCTGCCATGTTCCGTCGGTTGTTGATCCAGAATTTTTACTTAATGTAATTGTTTCTATTCCTCCCATATCTGCTGAGACAGATGTAATACCAACAGGATCAATAATATGGGAAGAAACAGTAATGATGTCTCCTACTTTGACCACAGGCGGGTTTGCGACTGCTGAAAGAATGGTTGGTTTGGTGATATTTGGTTGGCTTGCAACAGTTGTGGTAAAGCCTGAATATGAGAAGGCAATATGTTGTTGCGCTTGATTTTTGAGTATAAAGGTTGCATAGGTACTGTCACTACAGGTATAGGCAGGAATAGTAAAGTCGCCATGGTTGTTGTTTAGTTGTACTGTGTTTGTTCCACAAGTGATTGATTGGAGTTGTATATCTCCTGATGTGTCTGCTGCAAGGGTTGTCCCATCAGTACCAGTAATATGTAAATCACCTTGTCCGACTGTATCTAGTCGTACTTGCCAAACATTTTGTTGAGCTGGATATGACTCATAACCAAAAAGCGTGAGACTTACTGTTGCATCAATCATGACAGGATATGCTGCTTGTTGGAGCCATTGTTGGCCGGCCTGGTCTATGACTTTGACTAAGTACGTTTTTCCTCCTGTTGTGACAATTTCAAAATGAAGCCCGTAGCTTCTTGCTCGAGTATTTTGTGCCTCGTACATAACAGGACGCGGAATAGCAAAGGAGAATTGTCCGCTTTGTTTGTTAAAGAATTCAATAGATCCATCTGGTTGGGTTTTAGAAATAACATTGGTTGTATCAATTTGCTGAATAATTTGTGTAATAGGACGGCGGACTTTTACTTCGTATTCCTCAAGGGTCCGGTCAGGGTAATTCGTGTAAATAAGATTTACGCCATTATAAATATTCTCATAGACTGTTTTATCTCCATGTTGAGTTGCTGTTGTTGTATTAATATCTCCCAAACCTGCTGATGCATAGGTAGCAAAGGAAATAGATCCTTTTGGTGTGGCAAAAGTGACTGGATTTTTTGTATTACTCTCTTTGGTTACTGCAAATATATATCCTTTTTTATCTGTTGTAAGCGTTTTGGATGCGTTTACCAATTTGGTTACTGGTTTACTCGTGCTAATTTGATGTGCAAGGCTTTGGACAAATACCTTGTGTTGGTAGTTTTGGAGCAGCTTTGCCCCTAACATCACTATTCCTGCAATTGCAGCAATTCCCACAACTACCCCTAAGATTTTTATTTGAGGGGTTTTTATATAGTGTTTGAATTGTCTTTGTGTCATATTAGTTATCGATATATCTCACAACTTTTTGGTCTGAAACATCAATAATACTTGCTCCACCCAATGTTGAAACAGCAACGTAGGTCTTCCCATTAATGACCCGTGCAAAGACGCCATTTACTTTATTTGATGCAATTTGTCCCCATGTTTGTCGTGCACCAAAGCCAATATTGCTATTTCTCTGAGACAGATTTCCTAAAAATTGTGCACGTCCACCGGCTCCCGTGTTATAGTCATATTGGTAAATTGAGTCGTTAATAAAATCAATCGCGATGAGTCCATTCGTAGCAGTTCCTACGTAAACAATACCGTTGAGTGCATACACAGAAGAAAGGGTGACTGATGTTCCATTGAAGGCAAAGCCAGTGCCAACATTAAATGTCATCCACAAAGAATCATTCTGTGCATCAAAAATATACAAATGTGTTGTTGTAGCAACAAAAATAACTTTTTTAGGGAATAGACGAGTAGCACATCGTGCACTTTGTCCTAGGACACAATTCCCTGTTGGAGCAATACTCTCGTTGTACCAGGAAGAGGCTTGGGCATTGCCGTTGTTAGTCCATGCTCCGGCGTCAACGTCAGAAGCAGTATCATAGACAAATGTATCTACTGTATTTGCCAAATTGATATCATCTATTTTCATATTGATATTACCTCCTAACTGCAAATCATTGTTATTCAAAATCACATTGCCATTTGCGTCTACTTGAATGTATTTGACGGTACCGGCGCTATTGGTAATAGAAAAAATATCAGCAGATGGTGAAGCGGTTGTTGTTTGTGCAATAGTAAGACCAGTCACATTGCCTGTTGGGTTGATGCTTTGGGTCGTTGTTGGATTGGATGCAAGACAATTCGTACATGAGCCACTACCAGCCGAGATATTACTCCAGATAGGGTTTCCAGATGAGCTGGCTATGAGGACCTGTCCATTCGTCCCTGCAGCTGTAGCTTGAATAGCACCTGTTCCATTTCCATAGAGTACTCCGTTACTGGTAAAGGTTGTTGTCCCAGTCCCGCCACTAGCGACAGGAATATTTGCAGACCATGTGGGTACGGATCCATTGGAAGTAAGGACAGCATTATTGTTACCAATAGGGAGCGGGACAAGAGCACTTGTCCCATTCCCATAGAGCAGTGCTCCCGATGCGACGGTTGTAACTCCTGTGCCTCCATTTGTAACACCTAGGGTGCCAGTTGCCTGTGAGAGATTGGTACCACTACTGCCACTGCTGGAAATAGTGAGCTTTTTGTTGCTAGTATCTGCAGAAAGTGTAATACCTGTGCCCGCAGTAACGCTCAGGGTATCCGTACTGCTTCCAGCGGTAATATTTGTTGTACCAACAGTAACTGTTGTAAAGACATTTTGCGTTGTGGCAGGAGCACTATTCGTAATTGTATTACCAGATATAGAAATACCACTTCCTGCAATAAGGCTAACATCTCCTGTTTTGCCTTGGAGTGACGTAACACCGGTATTGGTTATGGTTGGATTCTGGCCTGTGGTGACAGATATACCTGCTCCTGGTGCTACTCCATAGACAATATTTGCTGCCTTTATTGATCCATTCAGTATGGTATCTCCATCGACGGTCAATCCATTTGCAAAAGTAACTGCTTTATTAAAAATAGCAGGAATACTAAAAACAATTGTCCCATCTAATGCAAGTGGAGAAGTTTGGGTACCCAAAACGTCTTGTGATTTGTGTTGCTTAGGTTGGCTACTGAAATAATTTTCTGCAATGGGAATGCTAATGACTGCTAGAGCAAGTACTCCCAAAAACGCCAAAAAACCAGTAAGTGATGCTTTACCGTATATTGCTTGATGTTGTATGTTTTGGAAAAAATTATCTCCATTAGGAGAATTAGCATGAATAGCTTTAGATGATCGTCTAAAAAGATTTTTAAAATGAGAAAAAAAGGTCACGGATAATTTCAGTACTACTAATACATTTAGTGTGATATAAATGAAGTAGAGAGTCAATAACTTTTAGTAAAAAATGAGAAGGAAAATCGAAGCTAATGTTGTGAGAAAAATATAGCAACAAAAACTATATGATTGTTTGCAAAAATGTGACAAAATTTTTTCAGTGACCAACCCCTACTCTATTATTGGCAATCCTTAAGGATTTTGGTACAATATCACAATCGCGGGCGTAGTTCACCGGCTAGAATGTCTCCTTGCCAAGGAGAATGTAGAGGGTTCGACTCCCTTCGCCCGCTCACCAAACGAGCGATTTCGCACATAAAAGTTATACATTAATATTTATATTAACACTTACCTATCTTAAGTAAAAGATAGTGCTGCAGAAGATCTGTACGTAAGGAATTAGAAGTAATTTCTTATGTTGCAAGGTCAAAAGTTACAACAAGCCTACGAAGATTATATTATCAACTATTCTGTTGAAAAAGGATTAGAAGTGAGGTCTGTGCAGAATAAGAAAGATATTTTAGGTAAGCTACTCCCCTTCTTAGGTGAAAGACCCTTAACTTTAGAAACATGCCGTGAATATGCTCTTTTTATGTATAACCATGGCTGGAATAAGCCTAATAGTCGGGTAAATATCATTAAAAACTTAAGAGCTTTCGTTAATTTCCTTTATAAGCATGACTACATTGAAAAGAATTTTGCACAAGACTTAATAAAGCCAAAAGTCCCAAGAAAAGAATTTGACTATGTTGACCCAGAAACAGTTGAGAAAATCATTATTGTAGGTACAGAGCCTGGAAAAGAAGACAACAGTAGGAATAAGACTATCAAAGCAGAAATGAGAGCAGCCTTACGCTTTATCCTTCGTACAGGACTCAGAATCAATGAGGTGGTTACTTTAAAAGGCACAGACTTAAATCTATATGACAATCCCCCAACCTTTTGGGTATTGAGCAAAGGTGGTAATCGTGAGTTACTTCCCCTTCCTAAAGATATGCTTCCCGAATTGGAAGCAAGGCAGAAGAAAATGCGAGTCTTTGATGTGACAAGCAAAACCTGCAATGATGTCTTACAACGTGGTGCAAAGGCCCTAGGATTGCCCGTACACCTCACCAATCACTCCTTACGACATATATTTGCCAGTAACCTTGTGAAGAATAAAGTGCCAGTAC
>CAZRBN010000025.1:0-16983 GCA_964598355.1 uncultured Gammaproteobacteria bacterium | reverse complement strand
GCGTGCACCAATACCAACATCGTAAAGAATTTCCAAGTGATCTGCTAAAAATTGCACAGGAGCTATCACAACATGCTTCTGACCCTGTGCCTGAAGCTCGGGCATAATATCAGCAAAATCTGGCTTAAGCCACTCTTCGGGTGTGTGACCAGCGCTTTGATAACAAAACATCCACCTACTTTGCGGAAGACCTGATAACTGAGCTACTTTTGCAGCTGTTTCTTTGAGATCCTCAATATATCCTGGCTCTTTTTCAATAACTCGTTTGGGCATACTGTGCGCTGAAAAGAGTACTGGGACAGTTGCTGCAATATCAGCGGGAAGCTTACTTAGTGACTGTTGTACTCGCTCAGCAAGTCCCTGCAAAAAGTACGGTTGGAGATGCCAATCAGTTGCAATTTTTAGTGTCATTGTTTTCCCCTGAATTGAGGTAACCGCATCTTCTAACTCACGAATATATCCCCTCATAATAATTGGTGAATATTGAGGAGACATAATAATCCCAACAATAGTATCAACATTTTTCGCAAGATCTTGGACAACATTATGTATAAATGGATCAGAGAATCGCATACCTGCAACTACCCGAAAGGTATGACCATGTGGAGATTGTACATTCAGCTCTTTTTCTACTGCTGCAGCTTGCTGTTGCGTAATGGTAATAAGCGGTGATCCTCCAATAAGGTCATACCTTCTTTGAAACTCTGCTATATTTTCCTGACTAGCGTCTTTTCCTCCATACACATTTTTGAGATATTGAGGAACATCAGCAAGTGTAGCAGGAGACCCATAGGTCATAAGAACAACACCTATTTTTTTTTGAGATTTTTGTCTATTTTTATCTGTCATCTTTTCTCAAAGTATAGCAGATTTTGGAGAAAGGATTTCGCTATTTATATTTCCTATCATCTATAGTAGTATAACGTAAGCTATTTGTATGAAGAAAATTATTATCGGCACCCGAGGAAGTCAGCTCTCTCTTGTCCAAACCAATCTTATTAAAGACCATCTTCAGTCTCTACTTCCACAAACACTCATTGAAATCAAAATTATTACAACAAAAGGAGATAAAAATATGAATCCAGTTCCTTTGGATAGCGTTGGGAAAGGATGGTTTACAAAAGAAATAGATAAAGCGCTTCTAGCAGGAGAGATTGACATGGCTGTGCATAGTTTGAAAGACCTTTCCGAAATATTGCCAAAAGGACTTGTCATCGCAGCACTCCCTATAAGAGAGGATGCACGAGAAGCATTAGTAGCAAGAAGTGGACTTCCACTCCTAAAACTAAAAAAAGGTTCTGTTATTGGCACGGATAGTACAAGACGGAAAGCCCAAATATTGCATAAAAGGCCAGATCTTATTGTTGAAAGCATCAGAGGAAATGTCAATCGGAGACTTGAGAAACTTGATAATGGAGAGTATGACGCGGTATTCCTTGCAGTTGCAGGACTCAAGAGATTAGGGCTTACATCTCGAATTACTGAGTACTTTGATGAAACAGATATCATTCCATCACCTGGACAAGGAGCACTTGCTGTTGTCATTAGAAAATCCAATACTGCTCTCTATACAACGCTTAAAAAACTAAACGACCCTACAACAGTTGCAGCAGTAAAAGCCGAGCGGGCATTTTCAAAAGCAATAGGCGGTGGATGTAAAATGCCTGTAGGTGCATATGCAAAAATTGTTGAGGATACTATTATCATGCATGCTGTTGTCGGATCACTGGACGGAACATATTTGGAAATAGATTCCATAAAAGGAAGCATTTTAACACCTGCAAAATTAGGTAAAATAATAGCATCTCGTCTTTTAGAAACATGTAAAAATTGGTATATCCAAAACGATCCGATTCCTCCAGCCTATGTTGTTATTACCCGACCTCTTGAAGATGATACCTTTGCAAAAGAAATAAAAGATATGGGACTGCAACCACTTCTCTATCCAACAATTGAAATTACAAAAAATACTCTTTTAAAAAATTCTAAAGACTATCTCCACAATTTAGCCCCATATGATTGGCTACTATTTACCAGTCGACATGGAGTGAGATACTTTTTAGAAACACTTGCAGAATTGGAGATAGATCCTCAAATTCTTCAGAAAAAACATATTGGAGCAGTAGGCCCCAAGACAGCAGAAGAGCTAAAAAAACATCAACTGACTGTACAATTTATTCCTTCTGAATTTACTACCGAAGATTTAGCTAATCAGTTGCCAGAAATTAATGGGAAAAGAATTCTTCTCCCCAGATCGGATATAGCAACACCAATCCTCGCCGAACAATTAGAAAAAAGAGGAGCTACTGTCGTTACAGTACCAATTTACAAAACAGAATTTGTTACAAAACCAAATGCAGTCTTTGAACAACAACTCAGTAACAACACTATTCAATGTATTACCTTTACCAGTCCTTCAACAGTTGAAGGGTTTTTGGCAAGTATAGACAGCAAAAGAAAAAGTAAGGTACTTTCACTTCCTGTTGTAGCCATTGGACCAGTAACGGCAAAGGCTGTACAAGAAAAAGGATTTACAACCATTTATACTGCAGATACATATACTACAGAAGGCATGCTCACAAAACTAAAAGAAATCATTCTAAAGTAGAACTACGTATATGATTTATCACAACTATATTTTCTTTACCAGTAATCCTGCTTTTCACATTCTTTCAGCAAAAACGCAAAAAGAATATACAAAAGAATTTCTTACGGCTCTTTCAAGTGATAAAAATGTGATTGTTACTTCCTATGCAACTGTAGGATTGAAAGCCAACACAACAATACTATTATGGTTTCAAGCAAATACTATTGAAAGCATCCAAAACTTGTTAAATAAACTTATGCATACACATCTCGGAGGAAATCTAAACATAACTCATACTCTCGTAGGTATGACACGTCAAACGCAGTATTCTCATCGTACAGTAGAGGAGGATACGACAAGAAAGGGAGGAGCATATCTTATTATTTATCCTTTTACCAAAACAAAAGAATGGTATATGCTTGATTTTGATACAAGAAAAAAACTTATGAGTGGACATATCTCAATAGGAAAAAAACATGGAACCATAACGCAACTCCTACTATATTCATACGGCATTGATGATAATGAATTTATTGTTTCCTATGAAACAAATGATTTATCCGCATTCCAAACATTAGTTATAGAGCTTCGCTCTGATAACGTACGTATGTATACACTTACAGACACGCCAATTTTTACATGTATCTATAAACTACCAGCAGAGGTTATGAAATTTTTATGAACACAACATTTCTTGATGCCTGTTACAGTAAAAAAACATCATATACCCCAGTCTGGTATATGCGTCAAGCAGGAAGATACCTGCCTGAGTATCGTAAGCTCAAAGAAACATATACTATATTAGATATTGTTAAAAATCCGGAGCTTGCAGCAAAGGTATCACTTCAACCAGTAGACAAACTAGGAGTAGATGCAGCAATTTTGTTTGCTGATATTATGATCCCCCTTCTAGGAATTGGTGTTGATTTGAATATTGTTGAAAATATCGGTCCTGTTATTAAAGAGCCTATTACCTCAATAAAAGATGTTGAAAAACTACGAGTACTTGAACCTACACAAGACATTCCTTATCTTCTTAAAACCATTTCTATTCTAAAAAAAGAATTAGAAAATAAAGTACCACTCATTGGCTTTTCAGCTGCTCCTTTTACACTCGCCAGCTACCTTATTGAAGGCAAACCATCACGAGATTTTATAAAAACAAAATCATTTATGTATTCCAATACCTCCGTATGGAATATGTTACTGGAGAAATTAAGTGACATGATTATTGTGTATCTACGCTCTCAGATAGCAGCGGGAGCCCAAGTAATACAGCTTTTTGACAGTTGGGTGGGCTGCTTGGGTGAAGAGGATTACCGGGTATTTGTTTTATCTCATACAAAACGCATTTTTGAAAATCTAAAAAATGAAGATATTCCATTGATTCACTTTGGTACAAATACTGCTGGACTACTTACCTCTTTTGCATCAGTACCTTGTCAGGTTATCAGTGTGGATTGGAGAATATCGATTGAGCAAGCATGGAGACAAATTGGTTTGAAAAAAGCAATTCAAGGAAATCTAGACCCTGTTTTATTATTAGGAGATTTTTCACCTATTAAAAAACGTGTTGATGACATTTTTAATTCTCTTCCTAAAAAGGAAGGATATATCTTTAATCTAGGACATGGTGTCTTGCCAACAACACCAGTTGATACTATACTTAAATTAACAGACTATGTTCATAGCAAGAGCACAGCCTAACTCCTATGCTCGCTACAGCAATTATCGCATTTAGGGAATTTCTTGAAGCATTTTTACTCCTAGGCATTTTTGTTGGAATAAATCGCACATTACAACTCAACAAACACAAAGAAATTTTATCGGCAGGAGTACTTGGTATTGTTTTGTCCCTTCTCTTTCCAATACTTGTTTTCTTCTTCTCAAGCAACAGACAACACATATTAACTGAAAAAAATACTGATATCCTTGAAGGATATTTTCTCATTTTTTCGGGATGTTTTCTTGCATATGTTGTTTTTTCACTACATCAATTTATGAAACTCTATCGTGATACAACAATTGCAAAAGCTCGTCAAAAAATGGAACAGAAAATATTTGATATATCGCTCTTTTTTACTATTGTTTTCTTTATTTGCCGTGAAGGGTTTGAAGTGGCACTCCTTGTTGCCACTACATCAATTTTTTCTGTTTTCTGGACAAATATCACAGGTCTTCTTCTTGGATTTGCCGGAGCTTTTCTTATTGGCTTTTCTACTTTCCTAACTTATATCAAACTACCAATGAAAATAATATTTCGATATACCGAATATGCAATTATTCTCATTGGTGCTGCAATGGTAAAAAATGGTATTAGCGTACTTCTTGAAAATTATCTTCACATTCACTGGGGAAAAATCCTACCTCTCCCTTTCCAGTTTCTACCGAGCGATACAACTATTCTTGGACATTTACTCAAGAATTTACTTGGAGTACAACAAGAAATGAGCCTAATTCAGCTTATTTTTATGGGAATATATATGCTTGTTATCCAATATCTTTTCTTTATAAAAAAGCCACTAGTCCAAGTACCATCTGAAGAAATCAAAACCGTGTAGAGTGTGTTAGTCAAAAAGAATAAGGTAACATTACATGTTATTTTCCCACGGAGACATTAATTGAAAATAGTTGTTATCAGGATCTGCGAATGTAGCAATCCATCCACTTGATTCATCTCCTGGTTGATATGGTTCGGCAACCACTGTGGCTCCAAGTGCCTTTATTCTTTCAAATTCTCCTTTAACATCTTCTGTTTCGAAATTAAACATCATTCTCTCAGGATTTGAATTTTTTCCGTGGACTTTATCATGAGGTCCAATAGTGATAAATCCTTTACCAACCATAAAGCCAAAGTATCCTTCTTGATCCCAATCTGGATCTTTTGCAAAAACACCTTTGTAAAATTCAGAAAGTTCTTTTGAATGCTCAGAAAATAGCAGCAATGAATTAAAATTAAGCATAGTTATTTTTCTTGTAAAATCGATAAAATATTACCTGCTGGATCTGTGAACCAGGCAATACTTGGTCCTCTTTGTACTGATAATCCTCGAGCAATACCTTTTTCATCTTGATGCATCCCCTCATAATGCTCAAATGCAACACCTTTTTTTGTCAGCTCATCAACTGCCTTGTCAATATCGTCTACAGGAAAATTAAGAATAGTAAACGTTGCAGGAATATGATTGGGTTTTGGGTAAATAAATATTCTATTCCCAGTAATGTGTAATTCCAACCCTTCAGGCATTTCCTTTACTTCCAGCCCCAATGTATTTCTGTAAAATTCTTTTGCCTTTTGCAGATCATTGACTGAAAAACCTGAAAACGCTTTTGAATCCTTTAACATAATTATATATATATCATAACAGAAATTCTAAAACAATGAATGAGAAAACTGTAAGAATTAATGAAAGTTACTTACCTAAATTCTTGTATGTAAGAAGGACTACTTCTGAAGAAAAGGGAGTGGAAAGGTTGCATGCAGCAGTTCCACTGCTAAGACACTCATACATTGTGTTTTAAGATAAAAAAAACTTTTTGATCCATATTATTTACATGTAGTATTTGTAAAAACTTTTAAAAAAGCTAAAGGAATCATACCATTAGTCTCAGCCATTGCTATGTGTCCACAAACGCTGCCACTTTTGTCTTTTTCTTTTCCAAGTGCAACCACATTATGATAATCTGCAAGTGCTTTCTGCTTATCAATTGTATAATAATAATTATAAATGTCTCCTCTATTCATAAGTGCTTCAACATATTGTGGGTTTATGGCAATTGCTTGATCTAAATCTAGTAAAGCATCTTTGTAATTACGAAGTCGCATATATGTGTAGGCACGATTATTGTATGCCTCGGCAAAATTGGGATCAAGTTGTATTGCTTGTGTATAAGAGACTATTGCCTGTAAACAATTACCTATATCATATTGATAATTTCCTAACGCAAAAAAATCTTGTGCTGTTTTCAGTTGAGTTGGTTGCTTTGAAGTTGTTGTGTGAAAAGTTAAACATTGCCTATCTGGAGTATTAATAAGACCATATGCTTTAGCAGCCCCTATGAGTAATACAAGGACAATAACAAACACTAGTATTTTTATCTTCATCTTCTGAAAGGAATAAGAGACCTGAGCCTGTTTTCTCGAAAGAAAAGTCCTCCCCACACAAAAATCCCTGTATAGACAGGAAATAATATGTTAGAAAACAGTGGCATGTTGGCACGAAGATTGATGGCAACAGCACCACCCAAATAACCTGTTAATAAAATTGCACCTAACATCGATGTTTTTGGAATAATGTAGAGAATAATACAAACGCATTCAATTATCCCAATAGTAAACGCCATACTAGAAGGAAGTCCCAATTGAGCAGATGCTGCAACAACAGGAGGAACATTCATGAGGTGAATTGCAGCGTCAAGAATAAAAAAAAGGATAACAAGCGTACTTATCACCCTCCCTGTCCACATAAACTTTTTTGCATGTTCTTTTTTATTTTCCTGAGTACTCATAGAAATATAGTACCGTCTTTTCAATCTTCTGTCTAGAGATATCTCTTTCACACCCGATGTGAGTTATAACACATCGGGTGTGTGGAATAATGAAATATTTATTTCATTTTTGCCAACAGTTCATCAAGTCTTTCGTGTGACTCTCTAAGTCCTTTTTCCTGACCTGAGGCAACCATACCATCACGGTCTTGAACGGTCTGGAAAACTTGTTGAATGGTTAATTTCGTCCGATCCCCAGGCAATTCTTCATACCTTGCAGTCTCAAGAATTACATGCCCTTTTTCCGGTAAGCCTTCCCATTCAAAGGTATCGATAACCCGCTCAGGAGCTAATACTTCATGATATACACCATGAAATCCAGTATCCATACCATTTGCATGATGGACATAGCGCCACTCACCGCCCGATCGGACATCTGCTTTATCAATTTCAGTGGTAAACTCTCTTGGTCCCCACCACTGAGAAATGAATTCTGGATCAGTCGTTACTTTGAAAACCAATTCTCTTGGTGCATCGAATTCCCGCTCAATCCAAATTTCCTGCTTTCCTTTTTCTGCTGTTATTTTTGTTTGATTCATATTTCACCCCCTTTCAGTAGATGGTAACTAGTAGTAAGTAGTAGTTAGCACAATCTACAAACTATCAGCTACTTGCTACTATTTTGCCTTGTCGTATGCTTCCTGCAATTTTGCAATGTCAATTTTTTTCATTTGAAGCATAGCTTGCATCACAGCCTGTGACTTTTGTGGATTAGGATCATTCAACAATTCTCCAAGCTGTTTTGGAACAATTTGCCAAGACAGTCCAAATTTGTCCTTAAGCCAACCACATTGCTCAGCCTTTGGATTTGCTGAAAGCTTCTCCCAATACCTATCAACTTCTTCTTGTGTTTCACAGTTAACAGCAAAAGAAATTGATTCGTTGAATTTGAAAACAGGACCACCATTGAGTGCAGAAAAGTATTGTCCAAAGAGTTCAAATTCTCCAACCATTACACTGCCTTCTGGCATGCCAGAGACTTTTGATCCTGCTTCGTCATATCGAGTTACGCTAAGAATTTTTCCATTTCCAAACGTATCAATATAAAAATTCATTGCTTCTTCAGCATTATTATCAAACCATAAAAATGGTGTTATTTTTTGTATGTTTGCCATTTATTTCACCCCCTCTCCAATAGTTAAGAAATAGTATGTATAAGAGTAAAAGTGCCTCTTCTATACTAAATACTTTTCAGTGTCTCTGCCAATTTATCCAAAGACGTACTCCATCCTTCCTGCATGCCACTCTTTATCAGAGCCTCATACATTGCCTCTGAGTCAGCTGAATAGATAAGAGAAAGTTTTGTTTTGCCTCCTTCAACATCTTCAAACAAAACAGTTACATGCATTTCATCCGGCATATCCTCACTTTGACCGTATGCAACTGGATCGATTTTATTTCCATTCTCGTCTGAGAAATAATCTGTCACAACAAGTCTCTCCATTGGGACAATTTCTTTAAAGACTCCTGCATTATACATATCCTTATCCCATTCAGACCCTTCTGGACCATGCATAGCATACACATACTTTCCACCAACCTTAAAGTCTATCTGAATAGATGGTGCACTAAAACCTTCTGGGCCCCACCATTGTTTCACTACTTCAGGAGTAGTCCATGCGTGCCACACCTTTTCTCGTGGTGCATCAAAAACTCTTTCGATAACTATTTTTTTATTTTCCATCCTCTATCACCTCCTTTCATTTTGTCATTCCCGACCTGATCAGGAATCCAGTTTCCCTGTTCTGAAGCTTTAACTGAAGAACCTCATTCTACAAATAAGATCCTGCATCAAGTTCAGGATGACATTTTTTACCTGTAATTTACCTCCAACCCACACACTGGGAATGGTAAAAACGACTAATAAAACTGGATACCAAAGTACTGGCGTATCTAAATTTGCCAATAGACCAAGTGTTGCAAAAATAAATCCAATACTTGCAAGAATCCATACACTTCGCATTGGTTTTTTTGACGAAAACCATGCGATAATATATCCACCTAACACTGCATAAACACTTCTATAGATAAGAGCGATAAGAAGCATCCACCAGGTATATCCAGCAGCGTTATTTATTGGCGGAAAAATATGCAAACTTTCTAAAATAAAATCAGTGATAACACTCAAAATAAAAACAGTGACAAATCCTGCAATAATTGCTCCAATAGTTTTTAACATATAATTATTTCCTTTTTTTCACTACCTTCTTGCCATCCGAAGCGTTATGAGAAGGATGGTCTTTTTCTTTGCCCAGTAATGTATCCAATCTCTCAAACCTAGCATTCCAAAGCGAGCGATATTTTTCAAGCCATGCATCTAATTCTTTAAACGGCTGGAGCTTGAGCATATAGACGCGCTGTTGTGCAAGTGGAGTTACTTCAACAACACCTGCATCGGCAAGGACTTTAAGGTGTTTACTCACTTGTGGCTGATTGAGATGAAGTCTAGTAACAATTTCATTAACTGGTTTGGGACCATTGCGCAGTAATTCAACAATATGTAATCTATTGGGTTCGGCGAGTGTGCCAAACATTGAAGGGTTCATAATTTGAATATACTATATGAGGAATATTCCTGTCAAGGCATATAGCAAAGCACCTTCTGTAAGAGTTTTACGAATACTATTCTTTTTATCTCGGAGCTAAACCAAAATTCCGTTTCATATGGTGAAGTAATGAAGGTTGAGAAACAATCTCTTCGTTTTCTTTTTCTATTGGGATATTTTTTTCTCCTTCTAGGTGTGCAATGTCCATTTCCAATTCACGATTTCGCTCTTGCAGTTTTGTAATAGTTTCATATGATTTTTTTAACTCAGCATCTTTTCCATGGAGAGTAAAAAAGGTTGAAAACGTATTAACAAAACTAATAAGCCAACTGATAAAAATACCAAGAAGCAGTGATCCAACAACAACCATATAAAGAGGAATGTTATTCATAAGATAACCTCCAAAAAGAATATGAACACTTCCGGTGTTTTGAGTTGCGAAGTAAGCTACACCGAGACTGAAAATGATAAGCAGTATGAGTGATGCCATATATCCTTTCTCTCTATAAAACGACGGAGAAGATACTTTGTGACGCAATTCATAAACCTATGCTTGTTATATTGGACAGAAGTGATAATTCTAGAAAAAAGAATGAAAAGAGGAAAAGATCATAAAACAACTGCGAGTAAAAATTCTGGATGACAAAACATATTTTTACCTGAGAGAAAGGATGTACAAAGTGGTATGGAAAGACCTCACCCTAACCCTCTCCTAAAAGGAGAGGGTGTATACGAAGAGTAATTTATTCCATCCCTGGCATTGACATCATTTCATGAACTTCGACAGTTGCACCTTCTCTTTCAAGATGTGGATTTTGCTTAGCAAGTGCAATTGCACCGTCAATATCGTCTGCTTGGACAACGTTATAGCCAACAAACTCTACATTCCCTGGCATTTCGCCATCTTTGGTAACAGTCATGGCATTACTCAGTGGCATACCTTTATCAACAAGATTGCTACCTACTTTTCCAAACCATTCCATCCAAGGCTGCATGCCTTCTTTCATTTCTTCTGGAGTTGCATTCTGCATTTTTTCGCGTACTTCAGCTGGTGCTGTATATAACAATAAAAATTTCTTCATAATTTCACCCCCTTTCTTTTAAGATAACCCTTCGACAAGCTCGGGTAAAAAAGAATATTATTCTTTTTTATCTGCCTGGAAAGCCCAATTGACGCCGTATTTGTCGGTCAAGTCACCGTATGTCCCAAAAAATGTATCCTCGAGTTGATGGGTTACTTTGCCACCAACAGATAACTTATCAAAAAATCCCTTTAATTCTTCTTTAGTGCCTCCGTTGATAGCAAGGGTCACACTTGTTCCTCTAGTAACATGTCCTTCCATTATTAGATCCGAGGCCATCAGCACTATACCACCAGACTTGAGCAGCGAATGCATTACCTGATCATTTTTTCTAGGATCTTGACCAGCCATTGGACTGTCTCCTACTTTTTGGATGTTTAATTCTCCACCAAGACAGGATTTATAAAATTCCATTGCCTCAGCGCAATTCCCTTCAAATGAAAGATATGGAGTAAGTTGTGTCATATTCTTTTCACCCCCTTTCTGGTTCACGGTTATTTTTTAATAGGATTTTTCCAAATTTTAAGTAGAAAGAATGCAAAAAAAATACCGAGTACAGTATGAATGGTAAGTGCAGGAAAAGCGCCTTTCCCAACAAGGGCCATTGTTTGGATTGCAACAAAAAGAGAAAGTACCTGAACCACCAAGTTACCGGCAAGTACTGCCTTCAATCCTTCTCTCTCTGCATTTCTAGCTAGCCAATTAATAACACCAAGTCCAAGCAATGTTGCCCCGTGAGCCTGAGCAACAGTAGCTAGAAGAGGGGTCATGGTGATACCAAGCGGTGCGTAAAATCCAGCAGGTGCTAAAAGGAGTCCTGCTCCAAAGAGCCAGGCAAGAATTGCTGCAAGGGAAAGAAACAATTTCATTAATACAAGTATATGGTACCTCAAGGAATCCTTCAATCATCCTTTACCTGTTCACTTGATAGTGCATCAAAACATTTCCATTACCAAATGTTCTAGATTCAAGAAGATTGAGATGTACCTCTTCTTTTATTCCTGCAAACAGTGGTGTGCCTTTACCTATCACAACAGGATTTACCATAATTCGCAACTCATCAAGTAGACCAAGTTCGAGTAACGTTACACATAAATTATTACTTCCTAACACAAAAAGAGCTTTTCCGGGCTGTTCTTTTAGTTTTTGGATTTCCTCAGCAATGTTGTTTTTCACTAACCTGACATTCTTCCAGATATCTGTTTCTTGAACACTTTTCAGTGTCCTAGAAAAAACAATTTTTGGAGTGGTATTCATTTTTTCAGCAACAATAGGATCATCTTCTAATCCTTCTTTTGAAGGCCAGAAGCCCTCCATCAGTTGATAGGTCCTTCTTCCAAACAAAATTATATCTCCTTCATCCATCTGTTCTGCAGCAAATGTATTAAACTCTTCGTCCACATTATGCCAAGAAAGATCATGACTCTCTCCTTCTATATAGCCGTCAAGACTCACCATCATAAATAAAATTACTTTTCTCACAGAATTAATTATAATAATGGAAAGGGAAAATCACAAGTAAACATACTACATCGGAACCGGTCCCTCTAACACTTTCAAATCCCACCCTGCAAGCTGGGCGCTTTTTGTATAGGTTGTCTGAAGAAAATTCATAATAGTTACTTCAGGTTGTACTGACTTCCTAACACTTTCATATGGCAAAATACATTCAGATAATTGCTCATTAAATGTTGCGTCTTTGCCAAAATTAATTGTCTCAAGTCCTTTCGGTGCGGGATAGATATAGGAATAAAAAGCCGGATAGGGAAATCCTTGATTTCCAGGCCAAAAACCAAAAGTAAAATTCTCTTCATTTTCAGCAAAACGCATAATCTTCTGCATAACTCCCTTGGCTTTTGGAGGAATAGCAGTTTTTCCTGAAAATCTTGTACCGCATATGTCAAATGATCCCCAGAAAAAATGAATAGGGCTACTTTTCCCCCGAAAAGGTGTACGGAATTTGTCAAAAATAACATTTGTTTCCCAAAGAATATGCCACCACTTCGTTGCATACTCTTTGTCATAGGATGTGTGCTTGGTGTCTTTTATAAAAGGAATAGGATTTTGTACTTCCACGGGTATGGGCCAAATCGTAACCTTGATTCCGAGTGACGAGAGAACTTCCATAAATTCCTGATAAAACCGTGCCACTGTGCGTGGAATAAGAGGAATTTTTTTAAATTGACCGGTACTTGTCCTTATAGCAACATAGTGTGAGATAAAATCAAAATCAACTTGGAAGATTTCATTTTCAAAAGGAATACGTCCTGTTGTTATACCTGTAGACGTAACATAAAAAGCAACTTCCCACCACTGATTAAGAAATGGAGCAAGGGCGAGTTTTACTTTTCCAACTATTTGCATCCACATATGCAATGTATCCAGTGTATTTTTCCACTCTTCATAAGGGAGCTCTGGCCATACAGCATTTTTATTATTCACAACTACATTAAGATATTAAGCCAAAAAGAGGAAGATGTCACTAAAAATTAGGTAAGAATGAGAAGGGAAAGAGATCTAGATTTTAGGAAATTGAGTAACTCATGATTTATCTCATCTGCGTGTGTCCAAGGGATACCGTGCGATCCACCCTTAAACACCACCAATCGACTTTCCTTAACGGCCTCATGCATACGTTTCCCAGTAACGGGAAAAGGAAGAATCCTATCTGCATCACCTTGAATAATAAGTGACGGTATATCGATTTTAGGTAAATCCTTGCGAAAGTCAGTCAACCAGGTTGGGACACACGCTGCAGTACCGTACGCTGAAGCACCAACTGCCACGTTCCAGTTATATCTGACAACCTCTTCACTGACCTGCTTGCCTAGTGTAATATCAAGGTTGTAAAAGTCATGAATGAAGCTGGTCAAGTAGGCAGGCCTATCTGTTTCAATGCTCTGCACAATTTTATCGAAAAAACTTTTATCTACACCTTCAGGATTATCTGAAGTCTTCAAAAGAAATGGTGGAATTGGAGAAATAAACACAGCCTTTTTCACCCGCTCTGAACCATGAGTTCCCAAATAGTGGGCCACCTCACCTGTCCCCATTGAATGACCAACCAGCACAGTCTCATTCAGATCAAGTTGGGTCATGAGTGTGTTCAGATCTCCCGCAAATGTATCATAGTTGTATCCCATGGTTGGTTGGCTGGATTTACCAAACCCTCTTCTGTCATACGTTATTGTTCGATACCCTGCTTTAAGAAAAGCCAGTACTTCTTTTTCCCAAGCAGTACCACTTAACGGAAAGCCGTGGATGAGCACAACAGGTTTTCCTGAACCATGATCTTCATAATACAGGTCAATTGATTGTGAGTTTTCCTCACCAACAGTGATATATCCCATGAAGGTCCTTTTCTTATACGAAAAGGCAAATAATATTGGATAAACATCTTGTAATAATTAAGTAATCAACAGCTCCTTTCAAAACTTTACACCAAAGCAATGACATGCTACTATAACTTTATACGTCTATGAAAAAAGGATTACTATTTCTTATTCTCTTATTTCTCTGTATTGTCCCAAATGCACATGCTCAAATGAGCACAGAGTCTGCAGCCATTAAAAATTCTTATGCACTTCCCTATCCAGGTATATTACCTGATAACCCACTATATAAAATAAAAGTTTTTCGCGATAAATTAGTACTTTGGCTCATAAATGACTCCAGTAAAAAAGTAAATCAACTCCTTTTGCAAACGGATAAAGGGATTGCTATGGTACCGATGCTTGTTGAAAAGGGGGAAATAGATTTGGCAAAAAAAACAGCATTTAAAGCAGAGGATAATTTTACAAAACTTACCTTTGTATATAAAAAAAACAGAACTACACCAGACACCAATACATATAAGAAATTAAATACATCAGCTTTAAAACATCAAGAGATATTAAACTCAGTACTAAAAAAAATACCTAAAAAAGATCAAAAAGAATTTCAGCAGGTAATAAATTTTTCAGTAACCAACCAAGAAGAATTAAAAAAAATACTTACTGGAGATTATCAGTTCCCTCATTCCTAATTACAAAGAATATAAACCTTATTTACACACCCCTATTGACTAATCAAAAGTAAAGAGAGTATAAAATATATATGGGAAATCGAGTTGTTCACTTTGAAATAGAAGCACAAGATAAGGAACGGGCGAAAAAGTTTTATACAGATGCTTTTGGTTGGAAGATGGATCAAATGGGTCAGGATATGGCAAGTTATGTCGTCGTGAACACAGGTGATGATGCAATGGGTATCAATGGTGGTATATTTCAAGCTGGAGAAAAGAAAGAACTTAATGCGTACTCCTGTGTTATTAGCGTAGAGGATGTCAATAAAGCTATGGCTGATGTTATAGCAGCAGGTGGGCAAGTGTTAAGTGAAAAGCCAGATGATATTCCCGGAGTAGGACTATATGCAAAATGTGAAGACACAGAAGGCAACCATTTCACTCTTCTTCAACCTTCTCCAGACATGATGCCTAAGTCCTAACTTACTCTCGTTTTATCAGTGCCATCATTGACTCTGAGATAGTCTAAAATCCTCCCTTTAAACTGGAAGACAAGTAATTTACCTATTGTGAAAGCTCTGTGAAGGTTGAGGGTAGGCTATTTGGTACTACTACCTATTGTTACAATAATGTCTGAAACCTGAGAGTCGTCCAACGATACCGTATGTGAAGACACTATATAATGCCCTACAAGCGTTTGTGTAAGCTTTGCAAGAGCATCTGTAGCAACTGTTGCTTTGGCTGAAATAACTGTCTCTGTAAAATCACTTGTACTCGCGTTACCAGTAGCGCTTACAGTAAAGCCTGCATTTGTTAATGTCATTTTTACTTTAGCAGCTTCACCAGCAACCCCACTTCCATTTAGCACAATTATTTTATATTGTGAAAGATCAATTTGCTTTGGAGTTGGGATTGACGTGGGACTTGGTGCTTTCGTTGGTAAAACTTTTGGTGAGGTCCCAATCCCAGGTATAGTTGGCATCTTTAAATTAAGCATCTTATGCGACGTAGCAAACCAAAGACAACCTCCTACAACTACACCTAACAAAACGAAAATCATGAAGATAACTATTTTTGAGGATTTTTTCGAAGTATTACTAGAATTATCTTCCAGTATCTCTACTGATGGTTGAGGAAGTGAAAAAGCAGACGTGCTTGCAATTGGTGTAGTCGTTACAGATGCTTCATTGCCACTTTCCTGAGGCACCACTTCTGTCCCATTGGGGAATTTTTCTTCTTCAGAAGTATGTATCGTTGAATCTCCTTCAGGTGGAGTCTGAGTTAAAACTGTACTCTCCTCTGATACAACTGCAGGTGTTACACTCAGTACTGGAGTTATTTCCTCTGTAGTTGGCTCAACTTTTGCAGTTTTTTCCTCTTCTACGATTTTTTCTTCCCTGAGCGTAGTCGAAGGGCTACCTTCTGAATGTTCTTTTAACACTTCTGCTACTGTTTCCTCAACAATTTCTCTTATCTCTTCTTTTCGCGAGCTATCTTTTGCTTTCATCTCTGGCTTTTGAGCAACAGGCTTTTTTTGTGTCGTTTTTTTTGCTGTATTTTTAAATTTCATAAAATATCCCTATATTTACTTAAAAGCATTTTAAGCTAAATGTCAACAAAAAAAGGTAAAGGAGCTAGCAACTAAGGCCAAAGGCTCGTCATCTATTGGATGAGATAACTAGAAGCTTTTATATACTAAATTATTTTCTTTTTGTTTTAGCAGGATTAGTAAGAAAGAGAAGTGAAACCAGAAGTCCCATGCCAACAAAGATTAAAATCATAAAAGGATAAAACATATTATTCTGTACTATATTTTGTTGGTATGTCCTAAAGAGAAAAAATAGAGAAGCACCTAGCATAACAATAAGAAGACCAATGATACTACGACTTGTTACAATAGGATCAATAGACCTAAAAGACTCTTTAGAAGTTTTTTTACCTTTCATGAAACATTATCGGGTAAATGAGATTACTGCTGCATTATCCGTTGTGGTTGCAGCAACAGTAACATGATTTGATGCATCTTTCACGACTGTATATCCTGTTGCGCCTGCAGCTGCTACAGGACATGTTGTATATGCTACACCGCCATTTACTGTTGGATCAACAGGAAGAGAAGGTATATAAGTTGGAACTATATTACTACAAATATATGATGAATCTTGTGCAGTTGTTGTTATAGCAGCTGGAAGTTTACCAGCATTATCTGCTTGATAT
>CAZRBN010000024.1:0-17172 GCA_964598355.1 uncultured Gammaproteobacteria bacterium | reverse complement strand
CGCGTGAAGATGTGGCAGATAGACTGCTAGTTTGTTCTATGGGATTCAGTGGAAGGCTGCGCCTTGCTTCGATCCTTTCCATACTATCACGTCAAGTAGTAAAAATGCATACTTTTGCGCGCGAAGTGGGAAAGGGAATGAGAAATAAAAGAATAACTATGGGGATTCATAAGTCATTTTAAATATATGGTTATTGTGTTGTCAACGACGCAAAATTGCTATAGGATTGAAATAAAACCTATAATGTGGTAAAATCACTTATGGAGCTTAAAAAACTTCCATTGTATCGTTTAACCTCATATTTTCTTCTTACCTCCTGCGGTCAAAATTTTCCACCTTTTGTGTCATTGGGAGCTTTGCAAAAAAGATCGAAGCAATCTATCTTCTTATTGTTCGAGCAAAGTCGAGAACAAGTTCAAGCATTACTCCATCTTTTAGGATTTCCGATTAGATCAGGAATGACAGGTACATTTTTGCCAATACTTTTAGTGAATTTAATTTGGAAAGGGGGTGAAAAAAAATGAAGTATAGAAAAGATGATGAAGGAAATCATTATGAAGTAACGCCTGACGAGGTGGCTCAAGAAGCAAAGAGACTTGCTGCTATATATCCTGAATTTGCGACACAAACTCCAGCTTATCAGAGGGTACTAGCACAAATGGTAAAAGGGTTTCGTTTGCATGGAGTGAAAGTTGATGAGAACATTCTTATTCAACAACTTATCACAACAATTACAATTTCAGATCAATCAGAAAAGCCAGATGGATCTATGCTATTGCCAAATGTTGTTCCAGGTACAGGTACTGTGACTCATGATAGAGTACCACAAGGCAAGGGACCTTTTACTGTTCGAAGGTTTTTACAGCAAGCAGAAACTCCAACTGCAGAAGGATGGCAAACGTTTAAGCCTAAACCTGATCAAAGAACGAAATAAAATACAAAAATATAGGAAGAAGTTCTGTCTTTGGACGGAGCTTCTTTGCGGGAAAATTATTTTCCAAAATGAGACGTATTTAAAATCTGATATAGTAAGGTACTCTTTACAAAGTCTGCATTTCCTTTACAATAGCTAAGGATTTTCATGAAAGCTACCTCATTACCAAAAAGAGTAAATTATGTGGTGGAAAGCAAAATATCCTCTGCAACCCACTCCATTCCCTTTGCTACAGGTAACCTCAAAAAAGTAGAAGAACTCCAAGCATTAGGTATTGCTGTCGATGTAGTCTCCTATATTAAGCCAATAGAAATCCAAGGTACACCAGAAGAAGTATTACATGCAAAGGCAAAAGATGCGTATGAAAAAAATGGTGGTGTCCCAACATTGGTCGAAGATACGTCTTTTAGCATTGATGATTTGGGAGGATTTCCTGGAAGTTATGTTAAGGAAGTTCTTGGTACCATGGAGCAGCGAGAAGCGTGGTGCAAGAAAATTTCTCCCAACAACAGAGGAGTGTCATTTCGAGTAGGCCTGGCAGTCTTTGATGGTCACGAAGTACAAGAACGGTGGGGAGAAACACAGGGTCTTATTGCTGAAAGACCAGTTGGTCCTTCAAGTTTTGCCTTTGATGACATATTTATTCCAAAAGGAGCAAAAAAAACATATGCTCAAATGACTTTGAGTGAAAAGACCAAGACATCTCCACGGGCAAAAGCATACAAAGCACTGGTTAAGAAGCCTTTTTTTCTAGGAGGGGAGATTTGGCAATTACAAGAGCCTTCAGATTTTCTCCTTCATCGCATTAACGCCGAGGAATTAGCCAAGCATCCTGATGCCCTCAATTTTGCATATAGTTTGGACATATTACAAAAGGTAGGGATTAAGCCAAATAAAGAATTGCAAGTTGAGAAAATTGCTCCATACCACAAAATATCGTATGCAGATGGTGCAGTAGTTGAATATACCTTAGATCCTTCATCGTCTGGAATGGGGCTCGTGTTGTTACCAGAAGTAGATCTCAAGACAATTCCTACAGAAAAAGGTCGCACACCTACCAGGCTTGATGTTATGGCTTTCGATAATCCACAGAATCCTGACATGCCACTTGTTGAGCCTATGCTTTTCCAAATGGGTCCAAAGGCGATGAAGAGTGCTCTGGCCTCTCGTGCTGCAGAATTTTTGGATATGCATTCTCCAGAAATGCATCAGCACATCCGTGATATGCTTTCAGGAAAAATTTCTCACGTTGAGAGAACAAATACTCGCTCTGAAGTGCTCGAAGCAGTATTAGGAATGAAAGTCCATACGGATGAACACGGAAATCATACCATTACAGAGCCTGCTCATGTTGCCATAGCAACAAAAGAATTAGGATACAAAAGAGAATCCCATACAGGCAAATTAAGTCGGAAAACAGCAGCAAGAGGAACACTTCTTTTAGGTACCGATGGAGTGGTTTCGAGTCTTTTTGCCTATGGAGGTATGCCACCTGTTACTGGGTCTGTGGATGCAATAGTTACCTCCGCAATGTCATATATGCGTGTCTGGATTCCACGCAATGGTGTATTTGCAGGTAATTTTGAAAGGCAGCTTGGACTTTTTAGAGAAGCAAAGAAAAAAATTGAGTCCTTTCACTTGCCAAAGGATATTGAAGAGCAAGTGATTTGCCAAATTGGTTTTGCTGTAGGATGTGAGAATCCGGAAAAAATAGCACAAAATGCTCAGAAATTTAAGCAGGCAGGTGGACACGCAGTACGTATCTATACCACCAATCCTGATATCCGTATTGTTGAGACAGCAGAGACGATATATAAAGCAGTTGGAAATGATTTCCTGATTTGTGTTGGACCGGTAACCGATACCTCTCAAGCACGATTACTGCACGAAAGAGGACATGTGAGAATGTTCTTGATTGGCCATGGAGGTGGGGAGAATTGTACGTCTCTTACTGCAGGAGGTGCTGCAAATTCTATAGAGATTTTGTATGAAATGTACTTGGATAAGCTTTTTAATGATAGTCTCATTGGACTTGAAGGAGGTACAGGGACAACTATTGGAGCACTGTTGCCAATGCTTGATGTTATCTCTTTGAATAGGCGGGGGTCTGGAGGTATTGAGTGTACTGGAGGACTTTATGCAAAAAAACATGTGCATGGACAAGAAGTGCCTGTGCTCCCATATCACGGAAGTGCTTCAGCGGTAACGCAGCTTATCGAAGCATACATGGATCCAGACATTGGAAAAAGAAGACTTGGGTTAGATGGCATTGTCCGGGCAGTTGAGGGCAAACCGAATTATATGGTCATGAGTGATCCAGCTCGGAGTAATGTTAACCGCATTCGCGAGTCACGCTCCTATGCTGGGTTGGCCCTTGCTGATCAACAATCAATGAGTATCTATGAGTTGCGGGAAAAAGTTGCAAGAAGTGGTCATAACCATATTGGTATTTCTCCAGCCTCTAGTGTTGTTGCCAACGAGCATAGATCAGGAATATAATTCAGAAATAATGTAGTGTTTTAGTGCTATTTTCCTCTAAACTTATCTGGATTTGATAAAAGAATTGCATTGAGTCTTTCTACTGTTGTGACTACTCTTCTTGTCTTTTGTGGGGGTGCATCTGAAAAAGTGGCTGTCGTTTCTTCAATTATTAATGGGAGGTCTTGTTGAGAAGCACAATCAAGGAGTCGATCAACAAAAGGTGCATCATTCGCAGCTGCATCTACGCCAAATGGATTTTTTGATCGACAATGTTTGCCTACAGCACATGTGCTACATAGATCATCAAGTACACCTTCTACTATCTCGACTCTCGTATGAGAGGGGGCTTGTTTACATCTAGTAAGAACTTTTTCTGCTTTTGCTTGACGCGTCTGTGTCGATTCAAGATTTTTCCCCAACACATCTTGAGAGTATCCAGCAAGAGACGGCTCTATTGTTTCAAGGAGTAAGACTCCTATCGCTTCTGAGGTAGCAATATAACTTGGAGAATTACCTTCATTCAAGCTAAGATATTGGGATAAATGATGCCCCCGAATAATAAGTGGATTTTCAAGCATGGAAGGATCTTACTATAACCATTATTGTTTGGCAAGCAGAACTGTATTCTTTTTTGGAATATACTTTTCGTTCCATTTCAATACCCAGAAAAAATCTACTTTGGAACGCTTCTTGATGACATATAAAATTATACTTTGTCACACTTTATACTCCTTGTGAGGATATTCTTTCTCAACTATAGTGATTGTCATCATGGCATTAACACACCTTAAAAAACAAGATCCAGAGCTCTACAAATTCATTCAGGAAGAGACAAAAAGACAAGAAGAAGGTCTCGAAATGATCCCCTCAGAAAATTACACCTCGCAAGCAGTCATGGAATGTAATGGATCAATCCTCACCAATAAATATTCAGAAGGGTATCCTCACAAAAGATATTATGGAGGGAATGAATTTATCGATAACATAGAAGATTTGGCAAAAGAGCGTGCAAAAAAACTGTTTGGTGTTGAGCATGTGAACGTCCAACCATACTCTGGTAGTCCTGCAAATTTTGCAGTCTATGTAGCTCTTTGTGACCGAGGAGATACGGTTATGGGGCTTTCCTTAACAGAAGGAGGACATTTAACGCACGGATGGAAAGCTTCAGCAACAGGAAAATATTTTAATACAGTTCAATATGGAGTGAAGCCCGATGGACATGTCGATATAGACCAAGTTTGGAAGTTAGCAAAAGAAAACAAACCCAAGCTTATTTGGATGGGGGCAACTGCGTATATGTTTGAATATGAATTTGATAAATTTGCCGATATTGCAGATTCAGTTGGTGCATATTTAGCTGCGGATATTGCTCATGTTGCAGGACTTGTTGTTGCAGGGGTTCATATGAGTCCAGTACAGTATGCTCATATTGTTACCACAACTACCCACAAGACGTTACGAGGGCCAAGGGGAGGCATGATTATGGTAACCAAGAGGGGGCTTGAGAAAGATCCAGAATTGGCAAAAAAAATTGATACAGCTGTTTTCCCAGGTCTTCAAGGAGGGCCACATGATCACCAGACAGCAGGGATTGCAACAGCACTTCTGGAAGCATCTCAACCAGGATTTAAAAAATATGGTGCACAAATAGTAAAGAATGCAAAAGCACTAGCAGAAGAGCTAAAGAAAAATGGCATACAACTCGTTGGAAATGGGACAGAGAATCACTTACTTTTGTTGGATGTCACTACTATTTTCGGTCCTGGCGGTGGCGTATTTGCGTCGGACGCATTGGGAGTTGCTGGAATTACGGTGAATAAAAATACTATTCCAGCTGAGCCTATGAGTCCTTTTTATCCGAGTGGCGTGAGGATGGGTACTCCTGCATTGACAACGCGAGGGCTTAAGGAAGCAGACATGAAAAAGGTTGCTAGGTGGGTTGTGAGAGCCATCAATGAGGTAAAGGAATATAGAATGCCTGAGGATAAAGAAAAGAGAAAAGAAGTTTTGTCCAAGTTCCAAGTTGATGTGAAGAGAAATAAGGAATTAAAGAAGATTGCGGGAGAGATAAAGACATTTATTACAAAATATCCTCTGCCATAATCTCAATAGGTTTTCTTCGAACACTCAATCAAGCATATTCAATAACAGTTTTTCTGCTGGCTTATACGTTATTTTTCTTCAGGAATTTCTATTCCTAATGCTGTAGCGACAAAGTACAGCGATGGAGCAATCTTATGAGATGAAATATACTCTTCAATTTGTTTTGGGAAAGCAAGGATCATGAGTTTTGCATCTCCGATAGAAATTTCTGGCAAAGAAAGTCCTCCAGCACCTTTTTCTGAGGGATGTTTGCGGACTTCATCAAATAGTATCTGAACATTTTGCCTATATTCAGCTTCTGCAATAGGAAGTCTTCTGGCGGATGCAGTGGTGGTGTGAGTAGGTATTGTTTCTGAAAGTATCTCTTGAAGGGCTTCATATACCTGGATAAACTGTCTGTTAATTTTTGATCTTTCATGACTTCTCTTATTTTCATCTAAATATCCATCAATCGTATCATGCCATTCAGCAAACCATACCGGTTTTATTCCCCGAGTTGAATAGATATCTCTCACTACTTGATTTCTCGAATGTGTCTTGGGTTCGTAATAGTTTGGGTTAAAAAGTACATGAAAAGGTGTAAAAGGATCGACTTGTATGTGAGCAAGTCTTTGTGCTAACTCGTTTGTTACAACTTTTGCTGCTCTTTCTGCTTTGCCTGTATGTTCTTTTCCCATGCTAAATGGGCATTATAGTCCTAAAGTAATAATACTTCAACAATCTTCATCCTCACTATTTTCCATCCTTGTCATAGCCTCTTACTTTTGGTAAAATACATTCATTACACATACTCAGTGAATATAATCCTTGATGAACTACATACACTGAGTAGAGGAATAAAGGATTATTTATTATGAAAGCTATTTCACTTGAAGAACTTCTCGAAGCAGGTTGCCATTTTGGCCACCAAGTAACACGACAAAACCCAAAAGCACGGGAATTTGTTTTCGAATCACGAGACAACATCCACATTATTGACCTTGGAAAAACCAAAGAAGGTTTGGAAGAGTCAGCTCAATTCCTACTTGAAACCGCAAAAAAACCAGAGAGTACACTCCTTATTGTTGGTACAAAAAGACAAGCAGTACCAATTCTTGAAGAAGAACTAAAAAGAGTACAGGGGGAGACCCCACTTGGTGTTTTCACTGTTACAAAAAGATGGATGGGTGGAACCCTTACCAATACTCTGGCAATCGGAAGAAATTATGCACGACTGAAAGAATTAAAAGAAAAACTGCATACAGAGGAATGGAAAGCAAAATATACCAAAAGAGAACTCATGCTTTTTGAAAGAGAAATGCAAAAATTGGAAGCTTATTATGGCGGAATTGTTGATATGAAAAAGCTTCCAGATGCACTCTTTGTCATTGATACTCACACAGAAGATTTAGCTGTTAAAGAAGCACGAAGAATGAAAATCCCATCTGTAGGTATTGTTGATACGAATGCAGACCCAGACTTAGTTGATTATGTTATCCCAGCAAATGATGATGCTGTTGGATCGCTAAAGCTTCTTATTGGTTATGTTTTAGATGCATGGGTTGAAGGAAAAACAGGGGTAGTAGCGAAAGAGACAAAAGGAGCAAAAGTTTCAAAAGAGACGAATGAGCCAGAGGAGTCAAAGGAAGAGATACCCGTCATTGCAAACCAACAAAGTGAAGCAAAGCAATCTTCTGAGACCAAAGAAGAAAAACCAAAAAAAACTACAAAGAAAAATTCGAAGTAACTAGTCGCTAGAAACTAGCTACTAATAACTAAATTTATGGCAATAGATATCAAACTCATCAAAAAACTTCGAGACGAAACAAGTATTTCAGTTTCTGAAGTAAGACAAGCGCTTGAGGATGCAAATAGCGACTACGATAAAGCTCTCGAAATTCTCAAGAGTAAAGCAGCAGAAAAAGCAGCTAAAAAGGCGGATCGTGAAACAGGACAGGGAATTATTGAGACATATGTTCATGGTGGGGGAAAAATTGGTGTTATGGTCATGCTTTTATCTGAAACAGATTTCGTTGCACGTACCGATGAATTCAAGCATTTGGGACACGAAATCGCAATGCAAGTTGCTGCAATGAATCCAGAAAGTGTAGAAGAATTATTGAAGCAAGAATATATTAAAGATCCTTCAAAAACAATTGAACAGATGATAAAAGAAGCAATCCACAAAACAGGAGAAAATATTGTCCTGAAAAAATTTGAGAGATTTGCTATATAATTAATATATGGATCCACTCGTTCAAGAAACGTCTTCAAGAATACACAAAGTCTTAGAGCTTCTCAAACAAGATCTTGCTACTATCAGGACAGGTAGAGCAGCACCCTCACTTGTTGAAAATATTGTTATCAATGCATATGGTGGTAGTGCAAAATTGCGAGTTATGGAAATGGCAACAGTCCATGCACAAGATTTGCAAACACTTGTTATTACTCCTTTTGACCAATCAACTATGCATGATTTAGAAAAAGGAATTCAGGAAGCAAATATTGGCCTCAATCCTGTTGTTGATGCACCAATTCTTCGCATTACTATTCAACCATTATCAACAGAAAGACGACAAGAGTTGATTCATTTAATGAAACAAAAATTGGAAAATGGTCGTATTATGGTACGACAAGCAAGACAAGATGGCATGAATGATGTAAAGAAAAATGATGAATTATCTGAAGATGAGGAATCACGTCTTGAAAAAGAAATCCAGAAATTGACAGATGAGGCTATGGTTCAAATTGACGCAATGGGTAAACAAAAAGAAGAAGAACTCCTGCAAATATAATCAGTAGTTAGTATCTAGTAGTTGGGAATCCACGAGATGGTGAAGCATGGAAGGATTTGACTATTAAAGCAGAAGATCTATTGATAATCTAAAAACTTCCTAATTGGGTTTTGCTCTCTTCCTCACCTTGTAATTTATCCTCAGTTTGATATTATAGAACGACATGTTACTCTCTATTATTTCTTTTATTCTTGTTCTGTCTGTTTTGGTGCTTATCCACGAGCTAGGGCATTATCTTACTGCGAAAAAATTAGGTGTTAAAGTTGAAGAATTTGGATTTGGTTTCCCACCACGAATATGGGGTAAAAAGATTGGTGAAACAATCTATTCTATTAATTTACTTCCTATTGGCGGATTTGTGAAATTGTATGGAGAAGATGAAGCAGGTGGAGGGAAAGTTGGGACATTGGACGAGAAAGCGTTTAAAGGAAAAGATAAAGAACGCGCGTTTTTTGTAAGGCCTATCTGGCAGCGATTTGTTATTGTTTTTGCAGGAGTTTTTATGAATTTTCTACTTGCAGTTGTTATTCTTTCTTATCTTGTAATAGTTCAAGGTATACCCACCCCGGGGAAAGATGTTGTGATAGCAGGAGTTGCGAATAATTCACCCGCGCAAAAGGCTGGACTCAAAGAAGGAGATGTTATTCTAGCTGTTGATGGTCAAAAAATTCAGAATGCTGAGCAGGTGATTAGCTATACAAAAAAACACTTGGGTCAACCAATTAGTCTTCAGCTACAAACCCCGAATCATCAAGTACAAACTATTTCAGTTACTCCTCGGGTTCATTATCCATCCAATGAAGGAGCAATGGGTGTTGCTATCGGCACAAATGTGAGCGTGAAGAAGTACCCTTGGTATCAAGCTCCTTGGATAGGGTTAAAGGAAGCAGTGGGTCAGACAGGGATGATTTTGCAAGGTTTAGGGCAATTAGTAGTTCAATTGGCAGTCAACAGACAAGTGCCTCAAGGTTTGGCAGGCCCTGTGGGTATTGCGCAGCTGACTGGACAATTTGTCCAGATAGGATTCAATGCAGTTTTGGGACTGTTGGCACTGTTGTCTCTTAATTTAGCAATTCTGAATGTTTTGCCGATTCCAGCACTTGATGGTGGACGACTTTTCTTTATTATCCTTGAAGGAATAATAGGGAAAAAAGTAAGTCCAAAAGTCGAAGGATATGCACATGCTGTAGGAATGGCTGTGCTTTTTGCCCTTATTATCTTTATTACTTTCCATGATATTACGAGACTCCTGAGTGGACAAAGCCTCCTTCCAAAGTAAGATAGATTTATTGTATTATCACAAAGTAGTCTTCAGGGAGAGCAAAAGAAGTAAGATGCTCTTTGTATGCTTCTAATTCTTCAAGCTTTGGTTCTTGATCCTCTGTGTAATGGCAGAAAGCTTTAATAGGAAGAATACCAAGTCCTTCGTCAATTGCTTGTCGGTGAAGGGAGAAATAATATTTTGCTAACACATTTACTCCAGCTGATGTGCCAACAACTGTTTTGTTCGTAAAATGTTCTTGCAACACACTCACTGGAATTTTTTGTAAATAACTATGTATTCTTTTTGTATCTCCACCAGAGAGGAAAATAATATCAGCAGTATGTGTCTGGTCTAGAAATGTTTCAGGATTCTCTTCTGCCAAAAGAAATGTCATATTTTTCTGAGGATATACCTTGGTAAAAGTCTCTTTTTTCTTATCAAATTCTTTTTCCCATCTGTCTTTCTCTTTAGCAAAGGGAACATAGAGAAAGGTAATATGTTTTTGCGGCAAATCATGGATAATCTCTTCGAAGAAATCTTGTGTGTAAGAAGAACCTGCTTGACGTCCTCCATGAAGCACGTATTTTGTATTCATATTTGTGCTATCATTATACCCTAAGATATGCAAATTGTGGTGGTAGAAAATCGAGAAAAAGGAATACAGCGTGCAAAAGAAATTCTTTATGAAAAAGTAGATAAAAGGACTGTTCTTTTCCTTTCAGGAGGTAGTACTCCTGAATCGTTGTATGAACTCTTAGCAAAAGAAAAAGTTATCAAGCCAGTTGCAGTCGGGATGATTGATGAAAGATATGGAAAGCCCTTCCATGAAACAAGTAATGAGCTGATGATGCAGGAAACAGGTTTTTTAGATTATCTCAAAAGGTACGCAATTCCTTTTTATCCAATACTTCATAAGAATGTTGGACTTGAAGAAACTGCAAGAGAGTACGACCAAACATCACGTGATCTATTTTTCAAATTTCCTCGAAGTATTGCCGTTATGGGTATTGGAGCAGATGGCCATACCGCAAGTATTATTCCCAATAGAAAAGGCTTTATTAATCCTATGTTTGAGGAAGCTCGTCAACATCAATTTGTAGGAGAGTTTAGCGATCCAAAAAGTGAGTACAAAGAACGGGTAGGAATGACATTTGCCGGGCTTGCTCTCATTGATTATTTTGTTGTCTTGGTTTTTGGAAAAGACAAGAAGAAAGCTCTAAAAGCAATGTTGTCAGGAGGATATTTGGAAGATGTTCCCGCACGATTTTTCCCTCAAGAAGTTTCAGAAAAAACAGTGATCATCACAGATCAGAAGATCTAAAAAAAAGACAAAGGTTCCAAAGAAGTCAAAGAAAACGGTTGTCTCTTTTATCCTTTTTATTCCCTTTGATACCTCAAGAAAGTATTTCATTATCTTCACATAACACATATAATACAGTCATGTCTTCGCCCTTTGTCATTGTCTTATTTGGTGCAACAGGAGACTTAGTAAAAAATAAGCTCATTCAAGCACTCTTTGCGCTTTTCCAAAGTCATGAATTACCAGAGGATTTCTGGATTGTGGGATTTGCACGGCGTCCATTTAGTAATGAAGAGTTTGCAGAATTGTTTAAAGGAGATATTCTTGCTCGCCATGATGATAAAGAATCTTGGGGAAATTTTGTTAAGCATTTGTCCTATCAACAAGGAAATTTTGATGAAGAGTGGGGATACGCAACATTGGTTGAGAAACTTAAGAAGTTAGATGAACAGATGGGAGCATGCATTACCAGAATTTTTTACTTAGCAACTCCTCCACAAAATTATGACGCTATTTTAGATAATTTAGTCTCTTCAAAATTGTCAGAAGGGTGTGGACAAGGAAGTACAAAATGGACGCGTATTGCGATTGAAAAGCCATTTGGAAAAGACCTGGATACTGCTAGAGCGCTGGATAAAAAGCTTGCAGATACATTTGAAGAAAGGCAAATTTTTCGAGTCGATCATTATTTAGGAAAAGAAGCAGTGCAGAATCTATTGGTTTTCAGATTTGCAAATGGTATCTTTGACCCTATCTGGAATAATGAGTATATTGATCATGTCCAAATAACGCTCGCTGAGAAGAAAGGAATTGGATTTCGTGGAAAATTCTTTGATGGCGTAGGGACATTGCGAGATGTGGGACAAAATCATCTTATGCAGCTTATTGCAGCCGTTGCAATGGAAATGCCTCACAGTTTTTCTCAAGAAGGAGTACGGGATACAAGGGCGAAAGCAATAGAGTCTATTACTTGTATAGAACCAGAACAGGTTGAGGAGCGAGTTGTACGGGGACAATACGAGGGATATACAGATGAAAAAGATGTTGCAGAAAATTCTCAAACAGAAACATATGTTGCAATGAAATTCTTCGTTAACACACCTCGATTTGCTTACGTGCCTTTTTATGTAAGAGCTGGAAAAGAAATGGCTGAAGATCTTGTACAAATTTCAATTGTTTTTAAGCAGACATGCCACATTCTTTTTAAAGAGGTGGGGTGTCCGGAAGAGGGAAATATTCTGACAATTCGCATTCAACCAGATGAGGAAATTTCTTTGAAGATGATTGCAAAAACACCAGGATCTACATTAGCATTGGAGCCTGTTGATATGCATTTTAAATATTCTGAACAGTTTGGTAAGAGAGGCCCTGATGCATATGAGAAAGTATTGGGTGATATTATAAAAGGTGACCAAATGCTCTTTAATCGATCAGATGAACTCGAATCTTCTTGGACATTTATTGAAAAAATCCTTAAAGGGTGGGAGAAGGAATATACTCCAGTATTTGATTATAAAAAGGGCAGTTGGGGACCAAAAGCAGCAGATGAGCTTCTTGAAAAAGATGGGAAAAAGTGGATAGAATAATTTGTTCTATTGACAGCATTCACACAAGCGCAGTATAGTGAAAGAGAAATGGAGATACAAACCCATGAATAGCAGAGTTGATATTTACAATAATTTTTCACCATCAACAACCTCCTGATCGTCGGGGTTGTTTTTGTGTGAAATAGTAACCCCGATTGCATCGGGGTTTTTTTGTGCAAACTATGAATAATATAACGTTACTTATCGATTTTGATAGTACCTTTGTCAGTGTTGAGTCTCTGGATATGTTAGCGGAAATAGTCTTGGAAAACAGAAAAGACAAAGAGAGTATTGTCAAAGACATTAAAGAGATAACAACATTGGGTATGGAGGGGAAAATAACGTTTCCAGAATCTCTTGCCCGACGAATAAAGTTATTCAGTCCTACAAAAAAAGATATTGCTGTACTTGTTGAAAAATTACATCTGCTGATTACTCCTTCAATTAAAAAGTATCAGTCATTTTTTAGGAGGCATACTACAAGTATGTATATTCTTTCAAGTGGATTTCGGGATTATATGGTTCCGGTAGTGAGCAAATTCGGAATTCCTGAAGATCACGTTTTGGGAAATGAATTTCTCTTTGATACAAATGGAAAATTTCTTGGATATGATACAGACAATGTGTTAGCGCAAGAAAAAGGAAAAGTAAAAAGACTGGAGCAAAGTAATTTACCAGGACTTTTATACATGATAGGGGATGGACATACTGATTGGGAGGTAAAAGAAGCAGGACTTGCAGAAAAGTTTTTTGCATTTACTGAAAATGTTGAGCGGGAATCTGTTATGAAAAAAGCTGATGTTATTGCAACCTCATTTGAGGATGTATTGAAGTATTTATGAAACAATTATTTTTTACACCAGGGCCGTCACAATTGTATCCAACAGTTCCTATGCATATACAAAACGCACTAGAACAAAAAATATGTTCGATTTCTCACAGAAGTCAGCAATTTGAGGAACTATTTTCTTCAACAACCAAAGGTTTGAGAAAACTACTAACTATCCCTGAAGAGTATGCTGTTGTTTTTGTTGGATCAGGAACAGAGGCAATGGAAAGAATTGTGGAAAATACCGTTGAGAAAAGTTCATTTCATTTGGTGAATGGATCT
Source organism: uncultured Gammaproteobacteria bacterium (assembly GCA_964598355.1). GTDB lineage: Bacteria > Patescibacteriota > Microgenomatia > Levybacterales > UBA12049 > DASQJJ01. Next base: position 3,619 of record CAZRBN010000024.1, on the reverse strand, counting down.
TTTTCAAGAAGATGGTTTGAGATTGCACAGGAATTAGGTAAAGATGCAAAGAAAAAAGAGGCAATATTAGGGAAAGGATTCTCTGATATACCAAAAATCTCCAAAGTGACTGAGCTTATTTGTTTCACACATAATGAAACAAGTAGTGGAGTAGCACTACTTCCTGAATTTATGTATGAAATTAAAAACAAATATCCTCAAGCACTTATTGCAGTTGATACTGTTTCGTCATCTCCGTATGTTAATCTGGACTACAAAAAGTTGGATTGTGTTTTTTTTTCTGTGCAGAAATTATTTGGGTCACCTGCTGGTCTTGGTGTGATTATTCTTAGTCCTCAGGCAATTGAAAAAGCACACTCTCTTCAGAAAAAGAGAATCAGTATTGGTAGTTATCATACTTTCCCAACACTTATTACTTGGGCTCAAAAAAATCAAACACCTGAGACTCCGAATGTATTGGGAATATATCTTCTGAATGAAGTAGTAAATGATTTTCTGAAAAAAGGAATTGGAAATATACGAAAAGAAACAGAGCAAAAAGCAGAAACAATATATGCTTTTTTAGATACACATATAACATATACATCTTTTGTTGAAAAACTATTTCGTTCGTCCACAGTCATTGTTGCAGAAGTAGGAGATAGTTTGGTTGTCCAAAACAAATTAAGACAAAAAGGGTTTATTGTCGGTGGAGGGTATGGATCTTTTAAAGAAAGACAAATACGAATTGCAAATTTTCCTGCAATTACGATGGGTGATATTGAAAATTTATTACAAGAATTATGAATAAAAATATCTTAGTACAATTACAAAAAATAGTTGGGATGAAATATGTGTCTGTGGAAGAAGAGCACAGGATATTTCATTCCAAAGATAAATCCTATTACCCAGCAAGTTTGCCAGATATAGTTGTTTGGCCTAAAAATACAAAAGAAGTAAGTGCAATAATGCGATTGGCTCATGAGCATACTATTCCTGTTACTCCATGGGGTGGAGGAACTTCGTTAATGGGAAATAGTATTCCTGTTAAAAAAGGCATTGTCTTAAATGTCACTCGGATGAAAAAGATACTTGATGTGAGTAGAGAGGGGTTTCAGATAATTGTTGAGCCAGGAATTATTTGTGACGATTTAAATGCAGAGTTAGCAAAACAGAAATTATTTTTTCCTCCTTTTCCAGGAAGCAGTCATATTGCAACAATTGGTGGAATGATAGCAACAAATGCTGGGGGAATGTATGCAGTGAAGTATGGAGTAACAGGAGATTGGGTAATGCAGCTTGAGGTTGTTTTGGCAAATGGAGATATTATCCACGTTGGGAGTAAATCACTAAAATCTGTTTCTGGATATAATATCCTCCCTCTTTTTATCGGATCATCCGGGACATTAGGTATTGTGACAAAAGCTGTGTTAAAAGTATGTCCACTTCCTGAGTCTGAAATGGCAGCTGTTGTTGCTTTTCAAAATCTATCTGACTTAAGTAGTGCAATTGGTGCTATCCTTGCGTCTCATATTCAACCAGCAGCATTAGAATTAATGGATGTCAGTTATGTCCGGCTTGCGAATATTGCCCAAACAAAAATACAACTTTCTGAAATGGAAACATTGCTTATAGAGCTTCATGGGCCAAAAATGGAATTGCAACGGCAGCTTTTGCAGTTGGAAAGTATTTGTCGGGCGCAACATGCCGTAACCTACAACACATTTACAACTCCATCAGAAGTTGATGCGTTATGGGGATGTCGGAAAGGAGTGAGAATTGCTTTCCAAAAACTCGAGCCACAGAAAGGCATTTTGTCTGCAGAAGTAGGAGTGCCATTACAGTATGTCCCACATTTTATTAAGAATGCTCGGGAGTTGCAGGCAAAGTATGATACAGAAATGCTCAACCATGGACATGTAGGAGATGGGAATTTTCATACGTGGGTTACCTATGATATAGACGATAAGCAATCTTATGAAAAAGCATATAGTATTAATGAAGAGTTGGTGAGATTTGCAATTAGTGTTGGGGGAACAGCATCTGGAGAACATGGACTTGGGGTAGGGAAGAAAGAATTTTTACCACTAGAACATGCAACCTCTATTGGTCTAATGCGGGAGATGAAAAAGCTTCTCGACCCCAAAGGAATACTTAATCCTGGTAAAATTTTTCCCGACGAAACAATTGCAAAGACATAGAAAATACGTTACTATCCTGATATGAAAATTTTTCTTTCTAGCAGTATGACTTTTACTGAAAAGATTTTAGAGGTAAAAAAACGTTTGGAAGAGAGGGGATTTGAAGTATTAATACCTTTGGAAACAGAAAAGTTGGCTACAAATGTACATGCTATTGAAAGTTTTAAAGTTGACTTAAAAAATGGACAAAATACACAGATTTTAAAAGAAAACTTTAAAGAAGTTGCAAAAGCAGATGCTCTTCTCACACTTAATTTTGATAAACGTGGAATAAAAGGATATGTTGGTCCATCTGCACTTATGGAAATGGGGTTAGCCTACTATTTAGGAAAGAAGTTATATCTATGGCAGGAAATTCCTCATTGGGATGAAGTCCCATGGGGATATGAAGTACGGCTTATGCAACCTACTCTCATTGGTGGGGATTTATCAAAGATTTCTTAGAGGTTATCTAGTTGATTTCTTATTCAAAAGCCTGTAACGTATATAGTTACTGTCATCTTGAGTGTAGTAAAAGATTCCGAATCTAGTTGGGAACGACATACTGAGAAGAGATTCTTCGGTAATGCTTCAAAATGACAACACTAAACATATGAGAGTTGGATTTTTAGGACTTGGGAAAATGGGGAAACGGATGGCATGGAAACTGCTTGAAGACAAGCATGATGTTGCTGTATGGAATCGTTCCACTGCTCCTATTGAAGAATTAGTTGAAGAGTATGAAAGTCTTCCTCCGGGTAAGAAGCGAAAAATGGGTCAGCTGTTTGTCGCTGCAGATATTTCTGAAATGAAAACAATTCTTCGAAAAACTCGAGTCTTTTGGTCTATGGTCCCTGCAGGAGATGCTACCAATAGTGTTTTGGAGCAAATAGGTGATATTGCTGAAGAAGGAGATGTGGTTATAGATGGAGGAAATAGTTATTTCAAAGATTCCCAAAAATGGTTTGAGAAATTTAAAAGAATGAATGTCAGGTTTTTGGGGATTGGAGTAAGTGGAGGTATTCATGCAGCACAAAATGGCTTTTCTCTTATGGTTGGAGGAGATGAAAGCGCCTATTCTCATATACGACCAATACTAAGAACGTTTGCTGCACCGAATGGAGGATTTGACTATTTTGGTACAGGAGGAGTAGGACATTTTATTAAGATGGTTCACAATGGCATAGAATACGGTATGATGCAGGCAATTGGAGAAGGTTTTGGAGTTGTCGAGAAGGGTCCATATGATGTAGACCTACCAAAGATGGCAAAAGTATGGCAAAAGGGCACAATCATTTCGAGCTTTCTTATTGATAGAGCAGCAGATGCGCTCGAAAAAGATTCCAAACTTGCAAAGGTTATTGGAGAAATAGATGCAACAGGTGAAGCAGAATGGACAATTAAGCAAGGAGAAAAAGAAAATGTCCCCATTCAGGTTGTGAAAGATTCATTTCATTTTC
>CAZRBN010000023.1:9954-17402 GCA_964598355.1 uncultured Gammaproteobacteria bacterium | reverse complement strand
CCAAACAATAGTAGGGGTTGTTTCTCCTATTCCAAACCCGCGTTTTACTGCTGCAGCCCAGACAGTTTCATCTATCTCATCTGTTGTAGTAGAAGCCATTCCACCATCAGGGCTATAAGCAATAGCTGTGTCTTTTGAACAGCCACGAATATTTGTTTCAAATCGTAGTTTTTGATCTTCGATAGTCATATATAACCTGTAATAATAACTTTTTGCATTGTATGAAATGGTTATTGTTGTGTCAATTGGTATTTTACATTCTCCTGCTATAATCAATTGATGAAGAAGCTATTTTTCATTTTCCTGCTCTTAGGTATGGGAACTCTCCTAACTTTCTCTTTTAAGTCCGCCCCACGACATATTACTACGTTAAAACTTCCTACACCTACTCCGAGCATATCACCAGTTGCTATTACTAATAGAATACTTTTTGTTCCATATTGGACAATGCAAAGTGGAATTGATAGTGGGTACAACGAATATATTTATTTTGGTATTACTCCAGATAAAAATGGTATTAGCCATAATGAAAGTGGTTTTTCCGGTATTCCTACTTTTTTACATGCAGTTCCTTCAGATGCAAAAAAATTACTTGGAGTGCGTATGACCAATAATACAATAAATGAATTTGTCCTTCAGAATAACGATGTGCAACAAAAGCTTATCACTGACACAATACGCATTGCGCAAGAAAATGGATTTGACGGCATTCTTTTGGATTTAGAATATAGTGCTTTTCCTTTTGACTCTGTTATTCAACATGTTACGATATTTTCCCAGAGATTTGCCGATAGTACTAAAAGTCATAATTTGCTTTTTTATCAGGCTCTATTTGGTGATACTTTTTATCGTGGAAGACCATATAACGTAAAAGGTTTGGTAAAAAATACTGACAGACTTTTGATAATGGCGTATGATTTTCATAAAGCTAATGGAGATCCGGGTGCCAATTTCCCTTTAGAATTAGGGGATGATGAATATTCATTTAGAGAAATGGTGAATAATTTTACTAAAGAAATTCCTGCTTCTAAAGTATCAGTAATTTTAGGTATGTTTGGCTATGACTGGAAAATAAATAATAAAGGAAAGTCTATTGGTCAGGCAGAGAGTCTCAGTGTGAATGAAATTACTCAGAAATTTTTGACCACTTGTCATTTCACTAATTGCACAAAATCTATAGATCCAAAGTCTTTAGAAACCCATATTCAGTACACAGATTCAGCAGGAGACAGGCATGTGGTATGGTTTGAAGATAAAAATTCTGCTGGTAAAAAAGAAGAGGTTCTTCAAAAGAGTGGTGTTTCTTCAGTAGGCTTTTGGGCAAACGGATACTTCTAAAATACTATAAATATTTTTTTATTGGGTTGTTGGTATTATTTGTAATATTTATTGGCTCCACCGGGCATAAATGCCAGTTGAAAGAAGCCTTTTCCCTGCTGTCTCTTCAAGACATAGTTCTCCTACTTCTGTTGTCCCTTTTGGTAAATAGTCGTTTAGAACATTTTGAAGCATAAGTGCAGAAGAGGAAATAGCATAAGCATTTACAATAACAAATAATGGTTTTGGAGAAAGAATCTTTGCAACATCTTCCATGAGCTTTGGAAAATTCTCATTAAATTTCCAAATTTGTCCTGTTGGTCCATGACCATACACAGGTGGATCCATAATGATGCCATCGTATATATTACCTCGTCTGTATTCACGTTCTACAAATTTCACCACATCTTCCAAAATCCATCGGATAGGTTTTTGTTCAAGTCCAGATAACTTTTGATTATCCCTAGCCCAGGTAATACTGGGTTTAGAAGCATCAACGTGTGTTACTTTTGCACCAGTTGCAGCAGCAGCAAGGGAAGCAATACCAGTATAGCCGAAGAGGTTAAGAACACTTGGAGGTTCAGAAGTTCTGAATTCCCGAGTCTCTGAATCTCTGATAATCTGAGTTATCCAGTCCCACTGGAGGCTTTGTTCTGGAAATACTCCTGTATGCTTGAAAGAAGTGAGTCTTGCCCAGAAATAAAGATTTTTATAGCTCATTTTCCATTTTTCAGGAAGACGGGTTTTGTATTCCCAAATACCACTGTCTGCTTTTGTCCGTTTAAAACTTACTGCTGCTTTTTCCCAGTCTGTAGCTGAAAGAGTTGGTTTCCAAATAGCTTGAGGGTCTGGTCTAACTATAGTATAGGCACCAAATTTTTCCAGTCGAAATCCATTTCCGCTATCAAGTAATTGATAGTCCTCCCATCCTTTAGAAATAAGAATATTCATAGAGTGTTATCAATATTATAGCAATTATGGTTACTATTTTCTTACTACTTCTTAGATTACTATTACCTTTATCTATCAAAATATATCAAAATATAGAAATTTAAAAAATCATGTAAAAAGGTGTTGACGAGAAATAATAAATGTTGTATCATGACAACAGACTCAATAAATGAGTTTTTCTTTTTTAAAAATATGGCAACATTTCAGCGAACAAAACCACACGTAAATATTGGAACCATTGGTCACGTAGACCACGGTAAGACAACAACAACTGCAGCAATTGCAACAGTTCTTGCTAAAAAAGGATTAGCAGAAGCAAAAAGTTATGGTGATATAGATAATGCTCCAGAAGAAAGAGCACGAGGAGTCACGATTAACATTTCCCACATTGAATACGAAACAGCAAAAAGACATTATGCTCATATTGATGCTCCAGGCCACGCAGATTACATCAAGAATATGATTACCGGAGCAGCTCAAATGGATGGAGCAATCCTTGTTGTTTCAGCTCCAGATGGTCCAATGCCTCAGACTCGAGAACACATTCTTCTTGCACGACAAGTTGGAGTTCCTGCAATCGTTGTATACATGAATAAGACTGATATGGTTCAGGATGCAGAACTTCTTGATCTTGTTGAAATGGAAGTACGAGAACTTCTGTCAAAATATCAATATCCAGGTGATGACGTTCCAGTTATTCGAGGATCATCATTGAAAGCTCTTGAAGGAGACCCAGAAGCAGAAGCTAAAATTATGGAACTCATGGATGCAGTAGATTCTTATATCCCAGATCCAGTCCGAGACACAGCAAAACCATTCCTAATGCCTGTTGAGGACGTTTTCTCAATCAAAGGTCGAGGAACAGTTGTTACTGGAAGAATTGAAAGAGGAGAAGTTAAAGTCAACGAAGCAGTCGAAATCGTTGGAATGAAAGCAACGAAGCAATCAGTTGTAACTGGAGTAGAAATGTTCCGAAAACAGCTTGATTCAGGTATGGCTGGAGACAATGTTGGTCTTTTACTTCGAGGAGTTGAAAAAGATGATGTAGAAAGAGGACAAGTTGTTGTTAAGCCAGGTTCTATTACTCCTCACACACAATTTGAAGCAGAAGTTTATGTATTAGCAAAAGAAGAAGGTGGACGACATACACCATTCTTCAAAGGTTACAGACCACAATTCTATATCAGAACAACTGATGTTACTGGAAATGTTACTCTTCCAGAAGGTGTAGAAATGGTTATGCCAGGAGATAATGTTAAAATGGTTGTAGAACTTATTGTTCCAGTCGCTCTTGAAGAGGGAGTCAGATTTGCTATCCGAGAAGGAGGCAAGACAGTTGGAGCAGGAGTTATTACGAAAATTATCAAATAATGTCATTCTGACTTGATCAAGGTCAACTACTTAATCCGCCGAATGGCGGTTTTTTAGTGCTTTTACTTATGATTTCATAGATACTGTAGCACTCAGAATGACAAAGCCTAATCTGCTATACTCTATTTGTGAAAGTTATTTCCCCTTCAGATAAGGTATATCTCTCAAAATCTGCAATTTCCAATGCTGGACGCGGTATATTTGCATCTGTTGCCATAAAAGCTGGTGAAGTCATTGAAATTTGTCCGGTTATTGAATTTCCCAAAAAAGACTTGAGATTTCTCAAGCAGACACTACTTCGAAATTACTATTTTATGTGGGGAGAAGGCCTTCAAACAGTTGCCGTATGCCTTGGTTTTGGTTCCCTGTACAATCATTCCTACGATCCTAACGCTACATATATGAAGCATTTGGAAGATGAAACAATTCATTTTAATGCAATTAAAGATATTGCTAAAGATGAAGAAATTACTGTTAATTATAACCACGGCAATCCAAATGATAAGTCACCCCTTTGGATTAAAGACATTCCCCAAGCTGAATAGTCTGTTATAATGCCCCTATGATCCAAGCTATTTTATTTGATGTGGATGGAGTGCTCATTGATATTTCTATCGATAAAGCACAAGAACAACTGCAAAAAGACTGGGGAATAACTCCTTCCCAAACAGAACACTTCTTCAAAAATGAATTCGTTGAGTGTATAAAAGGCGAATTAGATCTTAAAGAGGTTCTTGCTCATTATCTTGCAGCATGGAGATGGAATGATTCAGTGAATGCTTTTCTTGATTATTGGTTTGAAAGCCAGAAAGATATTGATGAGCGTTTATTAGAAGAAGTCCAAAACCTCAAAAAGAAAGGATTACGAGTCTATCTAGCTACCAATCAGGAGAAATACAGAGCAGAATATTTCCTCCACAGACTTGGTTTTAAAGATATTTTTGATGGTATGTTTGCCTCATATGAATTAGGGTTTACAAAGAAAAATCCAGAGTTTTTCAGAATAGTTCTTGAAAAAATACATTTAAAACCAGAAGAAGTCCTTTTTTGGGATGACCATATGAGTTATGTACAGGCTGCACAGAGTGTAGGAATACAAGCAGAATTTTATGCAAATTTTGAACAGTATAGAAAGATAATGGAGAAGTATGCCCTATCATAAAAAGTGTAGACATTGTATGCTGAGTTTGATATAATAACTATCACTATTAGTTCTTTTACATAGACTTATGCCAAAAGGAAGAATCAGAGTTAGATTAAAATCATACGACGCTCGGGTAATTGATACTACCTGTCAGCAAATTTTAGATACTGCAATTAGAACAGGAGCTAAAGTCGTGGGTCCTGTACCACTTCCTACAGATAGATCCGTCTATGTTGTTAACAAAGGTCCTTTCATTGATAAAAACGCACGAGACCACTTCGAAATTCGAATCCACAAAAGACTTATTGATATCGTTTCCCCAACAGAAAAAACAATTGATTCCCTAACACATCTCGAGCTTCCAGCTGGAGTTGATGTAGAAATTAAGATGTAATTCATTGTCATTCTGAACTTGTTTCAGGATCTAAACTATATATCCGCCACCAGACGGTTTTTTTGTACCACAGGTATCGTCATTGCGAGGAACGAAGCAATCTCCTCCACATTTTTATTCTATTTTTTATTTTCTTGTATATACTTATCTCATGCATGCTACATCTTCTCGGGATCAATTAGTCAATTCCCTTAAAGGAGATCAGGCTCATATGTCCTTTGAAGAGGCAGTAAAGGACTTCCCAATGTCCTATATCAATGAGTATTTTCTTAATGGAGAGTAAGATTTGCTTCTGATACAATCTTACTATGAACGAAGAGCAGCTTGAACATATTGGAGTGTGTGTTATTGTCCTCGATCCTCAGACTAATAAAATTCTTCTTGGAGAAAGAGTAAATGCTTATAAAGCGGGATATTTTGGTCTTCCTGGAGGCAGGATAGAGATGAAGGAGACAGCTCAGGATGCTGCAGTACGGGAAGTTGTAGAAGAAACAGGATTGCAGGTTGATAATCTGGATTATATTGGAGTAGTGAGAGAATTTCAGGATACGTATAATTTTATCCATTTTGGTATGGCTACAAGCTCATATAAGGGTGTTGTAACTAATCCTGAATCTCATAAATGCAAAGGGTGGGAGTGGTATTCTCTAGATACATTACCAGAAAAAATTCTCCCTGGTCACAGAGCGATTATTGATATGTTTGTTCGTACAATAAAAGGACAATTTGTAGATATAGGCCATGAATAATTTTTGTACTTTTTATATTGTCAGGCATGCACAATCTCATGGAAATGTTAGACATATAGTTTCTGGGCAAATTGATACTAACCTTTCCGATGAAGGTGTTATGCAAGCAAAAGAGCTTGGTGAAGCATTAAAAGAAATTCATTTTGATGCTGCTTTTTCTTCAGATCTGACTCGTGCTTATGAAACCGGTAAAATAATTGCACTTGAGCACCAATTGGCAGTTACTGCAACAGAAATACTTAGAGAGCGTAAGTATGGGAAATTTGAGGGCCAAAATAGAGAAGCTTTATCAGAAGAACTACAGCAAGCATTGGATAGATATAATGAGCTTTCATATGAAGAGCGGAAAAAAGAACGTTGGATAGAAGGGATGGAAACGGATGAAGAACTTATTGGAAGATTTACCACTTTTCTTCGGGAAACAGCGTTAGCCTATCCAGGAAAAACAGTTTTGGTGGTTGCTCATGGGAATTTAATGCGAACATTTTTGGTTCATGTAGGGTATGGGACGCACCAGGAATTATCTCATGGAATGATACGTAATACTGGCTATTATGTCTTGCAGTCAGATGGGGTGGAATTTGAAGTGATAAAGACGGTTGGGGTGAATAAAGTAGAAATTAGGTAAGTAGTTTCTAGCTGCTAGTTTTTACGCTGTCTACTATCCACTATTTATCGTAAGCCATTGGAGCCTGCCTATTGCGTGAGGTTAAGCTTTTTGATACAATACTAACGTTTCGTCAACATGATCCAAGTCTTTTACGATACGGATTAAAAGTAGCTTCAAGTTTTCCTCAAAAAAGAGGTGGCCTGATAGCCACTTTTTTGTTGGCGTTTATTCATATGCAAACAGTAATTGGTAAAAAACTAGAACAAACACAGAAATTCTTAACAGATGGAACACGAATTCCAGTTACTGTGGTGGCAACTCCTGGTAATCCAGTTGTCAGTGTTAAAACCAAGGACAAAGATGGATATTGGGCAATGCAACTTGGCTTTGGAATTAAAAAGCATGCAAATAAGCCACTTGCAGGACATGTAAAAAAGGCGCAACTAGAAAAGGCGCCTTTTGCGTTAAAGGAAGTGCGTCTGTCAGATAAAGAAGCAGAATCTCTTCCAGAATTAGGACAAATCTTAGCTGTTGAGACTGTTTTTGAAGCTGGAGATATTGTTGATGTAACAGGAAAATCAAAAGGAAAAGGATTTGCAGGAGGAGTGAAGAGACACAACTTCAAAGGCGGTCCAAGAACTCATGGTCAGTCAGATAGAGAAAGAGCACCAGGATCTGTGGGTCAAACAACAACTCCAGGAAGAGTGTACAAAGGAAAAAGAATGGCTGGAAAAATGGGAAATGATACAGTAACTCTTAAGAATTTGGAAGTTGTTAAAGTTGGAAAAGATTTCGTTTGGGTCAAAGGAGTTGTTCCAGGACCACTCGGAGCTGTTATTACTATCAAAGCAACAGGAAAAAAGAACAAGAAATTTGTTGAAGTGATAAAAACAGAGGAAGAATTAGCAGCAG
>CAZRBN010000023.1:0-9854 GCA_964598355.1 uncultured Gammaproteobacteria bacterium | reverse complement strand
AGCAGCAGCCGAACTTGAAGCAAAAAAAACTGAAGAGGCTGCAGCAAAAGCAGCAACAGAGACTCCAGTAGAAGAAGTTAAAACAGAAGTTGCACCTGAAGAAGTAGCAACTGTTGAAGCTGAAGCAGTAAAAACAGAGGTTACAGAAGAGACAAAGGGTGAAGAAGTAAAGGAGTAACTATGGCAGAAGTAAAGAAAACAACAATAAAAAAAGAAGTAAAAGCACCAAAAACAGTTAAGAAAGTGGAGAAGAAAGTTGTGGCAAAAAGCACTAAAGAAACAAAAATGGAATCAAGTGTCGTTACTGGTTCACTGACAGTAGCAGTATACGATGTAAAAGGAAAAGAAACAGGAACAATGGAACTTCCAGAGGAAGTATTTGGAGCAAAAATTAACTCTATCCTTATGGCTCAAGCTGTCAGAGTGTATCTAACCAATCAGAGACAGGGATCAGCAAACACTCAAACCAGAGGCGAAGTGGACGGTTCAACAAGAAAGATCTATCGACAAAAAGGCACAGGACGAGCACGACACGGTGGCGTTCGAGCTCCAATTTTTGTTGGCGGAGGTGTTGCTCATGGTCCAAAAGCAAAAGATTATGAGTTGTCTTTATCCAAGAAAATGAAGAAAGCAGCAGTTCTATCAGCTCTCTCTCAAATGGCAAAGGATGGAAAAATTAGAGTAGTTGCTGGTTGGGAAGCAATAGAACCAAAGACGAAAGTTGCAGCAACAGCTTTTGCTGGAATGGGACTTTCAGAGAAAAAAGCACTTTTAGTTATGCCAAAGCATACAGAAAATGTCTTTAAAGCAGCACGAAATATTGAAAAAGTGAAAGTTACAGCTGCAGCACTTTTGACGACCTATGACATTCTTAATGCAGGAACACTTGTTTTGATGAAAGAAACAATTGAAAGTTGGGTTAAGAGTAAAGACGAAAAGGAGACCAAAGCATAACCAGTATGAATATTTTAGATATTTTACAAAGTCCAGTTATTACTGAAAAATCAATGGCTGATGCAGAAAAAGGGAAATTTACTTTTATTGTTGCGCTTGCAGCTGGTAAGAAGGAAATAAGACAAGCAATTGAAGAACAATTTAAGGTAAAAGTCGTTGGTATTTCAACTGTTATTGTAAAAGGGAAAATTAAAAGAGTTGGTAAGAGACGAACAGAAAAGAAGCTGAGTCCAATGAAAAAAGCAATGGTTACTTTAGAAAAAGGACAAAAAATTGATGCTTTTGATTTAGGAGAAAAGAAATAAGTAAAAACATATGAAATTAAAAGTAATTCGAAAGAAAAATTCAGGAAGAAATTCAAGCGGGAGTGTTACAGTCCGACATCAAGGTGGCGGAGAAAAACGATTTTTGCGAAATATTGATTTTAAACGAGACAAAAAAATTGCAGGAAAAGTTGTTGCAATAGAATATGATCCTAATAGAACTTGTGACATCGCTCTGGTACAATATACGGACGGCGAGAAGAGATATATCCTTTGTCCTGAAGGATTAAAGGTTGGAGATAAAGTTGAATCAGGAGAAAATATTGATATTAAAGTTGGAAATGCATTGCCACTCTCAGGATTGCCTGTTGGGACAGTAGTGCATAATGTAGAGCTTACACCAGGAAAAGGTGGACAATTTGCTCGTAGCGCGGGTGGGGCAGCCACTTTGGCAGCAAAAGAAGGCAACTATGCTCATTTGAGAATGCCATCTGGAGAAATACGACTAGTCCCAGTAAGTGGAATGGCAACAGTTGGACAGGTAGGAAACATTAATCACAAAAACGAGGTTATCGGAAAAGCAGGACGAGCACGTCACATGGGTATAAGGCCAAGCGTGCGAGGAGTTGCAATGAATCCAAGGTCTCACCCTCATGGAGGAGGAGAAGGACGATCTGGAATCGGTTTGAAAAGACCAAAGACCTATGCAGGACGAGCAGCAGTAGGCAAAAGAAGAAATCCAAAGAAATATTCGAATAAATATATTATTCAAAGGAGGAAGAAATAGCTCTTAGATATCAGCTTTCAGTTCTCAGTTTGAACTAAAAGCGAGGAGCTACTAACTAATTTATGGGAAGAAGTGCTAAAAAAGGACCATACGTAGACGATAGACTTTTGAAAAAAGTCTTAAAACAAAAACAAAGTGGAGATCATACTCTTATTAAAACATGGTCAAGAGCATGTCAAATTCCACCAGAATTTGTGGGGCATACGTTTGGTGTGTATAACGGTCGAATCTTTGTGAATGTTTTTGTCGTTGAAGGAATGGTAGGATATAGACTTGGTGAATTTTCACCAACTCGAACATTCAGATCTCATGGACGTATTGTCGCTCGAGAGATAAGTAAGACATAGGAAAGGAATAGAAATTATGCAAGCAGTAGCAACAGTAAAAGGATCAAGAATTAGTCCAAGAAAAGTACAAGTCGTAGCAGATGCAATTCGTGGTATGTCAGTTGTGTCAGCAATGCAGACATTGACTGTTACCCAAAAACATGGAGCAGCAGTCTTGAGTAAAGTATTGCAAAGTGCAGTTGCAAACGCAGTTAATAACAAAAATTTAAAAGAAGACAAATTGGTTATTACGCAACTTCTTGTGCAAGGTGGATCATTTTTACGACGATTCCATTCTTCAGCTCGAGGACGAACACGACCATATACTAAAAGAACGACACATGTAACAATCGTTGTATCAGATGAACCTATGCAAAAACAACATACACAAAAAAGTGTAAAAGTTGAGAAAGGAGAGGTTAAGAGCGCTTAGTTATCAGCTTCTAGCTCCTAGTTATAATAACTAGAAACTAAAAGCTAGCAACTAAAAGCTATATAAACATATGGGACAAAAAGTTAATCCACAAGTCTTAAGACTTGGAATAGTTTATAATTGGGAATCTCGTTGGTTTAATGAGAGAGCGTATAAGGAAACTCTTTTGGAAGATTACAAACTTCGAAAAGCTCTCATGGAAAAGTTGAAATTTGCAGGAGTTTCTCATATTGAAATTGAAAGATCAATCAATAGTGTCAAGTTGATTATTAATGTGAGTAAGCCAGGTATGGTTATTGGTCGAGCAGGAACAGGACTTGAAGATTTGAAGAAATTCGTTATGGCAATCTTCAAGAAGCTTGATCCAAAAAAGAGTGGAAAAAATGCACCAAAAGTAGATTTGCGAGTTGAAGCAATCAAAGAACCAAATCTAGACGCATATTTAGTTGCAAAAAATGTTGCAGAAATGCTTGCAAAGAGACTTCCTTACAAAAGAGTTTTAAATAGTAATGCAGAGCGAGTTATGGGTGCCGGAGCGAAGGGAGTAAGAATTGTTTTGGCAGGAAGAATTGCAGGATCAGAAATTGGACGACGAGAAAAAATTCAGGTTGGAAAAGTTCCATTATCAACCATTCGGGAGCATATTGAATATGCATCCTATCCATCTTTGACACAAAAAGGATATATTGGAGTAAAAGTATGGGTTAATGCTCCAGAAAAGGAGGGTCGTTAGCTTTTAGATATCAGCTTTCAGTTCTTATGTAGAACGAGAAGCGAGTAACGAGAAGTTAATAACTAAATTTATGTTAGTACCAAGACGAGTAAAATATCGAAAACAAATGCGAGGAACCCGAACAGGAATTGCGTATCGTGGAACAGATATTACCTTTGGTGATTTTGGTTTAAAAAGCCTTGAAGCAGGATGGGTATCAAGTCGCCAAATTGAGGCAGCAAGACGTGCTATTACTCATTATATCGCACGAGGGGGAAAGGTTTGGATTAAAATTTTCCCAGACAAACCAATTACGAAAAAACCAGCTGAAACTCGTATGGGATCTGGAAAAGGCGATGTTCATGAATATGTAGCAGTTGTAAAGCCAGGAAGAATTTTATTTGAAATGGGTGGAATAAGTAAAGACGTTGCTCAAGCAGCTCTGCGACTTGCAGCATATAAATTACCAGTAAAAACACGATTTATAGAAAAAGGAGAATAATATGGCAAAACAAAAAACAGACAATTTTGCACAAAAAAGTATTACAGAATTAAAAGAAACAGTGAAAACTTTTAGAGAAGAACTTATGAAGTTAAGACTTGATCATGCAAAGAGACAATTAAAGCATACGAGTTCGCTGACTACTGTCAGAAAACAGATTGCACAGGCATTAACAGCAATGCAAGAAAAGAAAGGAGGATCAGAAAAGAATAATCCAATAAGCAAATAATCCAATAAACGAAGGTGGATATTGGTTATTTGTATATTTGTTTATTACGACTGAAAGGAGTTTATGGCTAATAAAACATTAGTAGGAAAAGTAATTTCAACAAAAATGACAGGAAGTGCTGTTGTTGAGGTAACAAGACGCACTCCTCACGGCTTATACAAAAAACTTTTGAAGAAAAGTAAAAAATATATTGTTGCTTTGGGAGAAAAAGAGGTAGCTGAAGGAGAATTAGTAAAAATTGTTGAAACACGAAAAGTAGCAAAGAATAAAAACTTTACTATAGAGGAGGTTATAAAATAGGCTATGGTACAACACAGAACACTATTAAAATCAGCTGATAATTCAGGAGCAAAAACGTTGAGAGTTATCCATATTTTCGGCGGATCAAAAAGAAAATTTGGTTATATTGGAGACATTCTTAACTGTGTTGTTATTGAGGCCAATCCAAACGGTCAAGTAAAAGACAGTGAAATTGTAAAGGTTGTTTTAGTACGGGCTCGAAAAGAAACAAGAAGAAAAGATGGATCATACATTCGATTCTCTGATAATGCAGGAGTTGTTATTGATAATATGAAGGACAAAAATCCAAGAGGAACACGTATCTTTGGACCAATTGCTCGTGAAGTAAGAGATGCAGGATTTAATAAAATTGCATCAATGGCTGTAGAGGTTGTTTAAGATGGCCTTAATTATGGCTTATAGCAAATGGTCGAGAGAAAGGTTATAATAGAAAACTATGAAATTAATTAAAAATGACGAAGTAAAAGTAGTAGCGGGAAAAGACAAGGGTAAAACAGGAAAAATTGAAAAAGTCTTTTCAAAAGAAGCAAAAGTTTTGGTTACTGGGGTAAATCAATATAAAAGACATACAAAAGGCGGATATGGTGGCCAAAAGTCTGAAATATTGACCATTACCAAACCATTACCAGTTGCTAATGTTCAGCTTGTTTGCCCACATTGCAAAAAGTTGACACGGATTGGATACCAAGTTGAAACAGCAAAGTCAGGTAGTACAACAAAAACAAGAATTTGTAGAAAATGTGGAAAGGAAATATAGAAATAAACAAAACATGAGTTACGTACAAGATAAATATCAAAAAGAAGTTGTGAAGAAATTACAGGAAGCATTAGGAATTACAAACCCAATGGCTATTCCTGCTTTGAAAAAAATTGTTGTTAATATGGGTGTAAAACATGCAACAGCTGATAAAAAGAATATGGATGTAGCAGCAGATGTTATGAAATCAATTACCGGTCAGAAGCCAAAAGTTACAGCAGCAAAAAAGTCTATTGCAAGTTTTAAGCTCAGAGAAGGAGAAAAAATCGGTCTTATGGTAACACTTCGAGGTAACAGAATGTATGATTTTTATGGTAAACTAGTAGACGTTGTTCTGCCTCGTTTGAAAGACTTTAGAGGAGTCAGTAAAGATAGCTTTGATACCAAAGGGAATTACACACTTGGTCTTTCAGAATACACTGTGTTCCCAGAAATCGATCCAGGAAGGATTGATCGGGTTCAGGGCTTACAAATTACAATAGTAACGAGTGCAAAAAGTAAAGAGCATGCAGTAGAATTGCTCAAAGCAATGGGTATGCCCTTTGTGAAAAGTTAAAAGTTGAAAGGAATATATGGCAAAAACATCAGATATAGTTAAATTTAAAAGAAAACAAAAATTTGGAGTCAGAATGAAAAATAGATGCAATCTGTGTGGACGATCTCGAGCATATATGCGACGATTTGGTCTTTGCAGAATGTGTTTCAGAGAATTAGCACAGAAAGGAGAGTTGCCAGGAATATTAAAAGCAACTTGGTAGTGATATGAATTATTTAGTAGCAGATTTTATTATTAGACTTAAAAATGCAGCAGCAGCAAGACGAAGAGAAGTAGTTTTGCCTTACTCAAAATTAAATAAAGCAATTGGAAACGTCTTGGTAAGGCAGCATATTCTTTCTTCTATTAAAGAAGAAACCAAAGATGGGAAGAAAGACCTTACTGGAACGATTGTTTTTGAAAAGAGACTTGCTGTATTTAGTAATGTGATTGTTATTTCAAAACCTTCTTTAAGAGTGTATGCTGGTGCTGATGATAAAGTAGGACTTATGGGACGAGGTTTGGGCATAACAGTTGTCTCAACTAGTCAAGGCGTCATGACAGGTCGCGACGCATTTAAGAAAGGAGTTGGAGGAGAAGTTCTTTTCAAAATTTGGTAAATTTTGAAAAACAGAATCTCAAAGAAATAGACTATGAGTAAAATCGGCAAATTACCAATTACAATAAAAGATGGTGTTACAGTAACAGTTGCTGAAGATGTTGTTACTGTTGCAGGACCAAAAGGTACAGCATCGTATACTCTTCCAGCTGGAATTACAGCAGTTGTTGAAGAAGGAAGAATTTTAGTAAAGCAGGAAGAAAAAACAAAAGATCAGACCAAAAATTTATTTGGATTAGCAAGAGCCCTTCTTGCAAATATGGTTACTGGAGTTTCAGTCGGAATTGAGAAAAAACTTGAGCTTGCAGGAGTTGGATACAGAGCGTCAGCCAGTGGACAGGATTTGACTCTTTCAGTCGGATTCTCTCATCCAGTAAAAATAAAAGCACCAATGGGAACAACATTTGCTGTGACAGATAATATCATTACGGTAAGCGGAACAGATAAAGCAGTTGTAGGGCTTATTGCTTCCCAAATACGTGCTGTGCGACCACCAGAGCCTTACAAAGGAAAAGGAATTAAATATCAAGGGGAACATATCAGAAAGAAAGCAGGAAAAGCAGCAAAAGCTGTAGGAGGAAAATAATATGCAAAGTAAAATTGTACGAGCTGAAAAAAGACAAAAAAGAATTCGAGCAAAACTTACTGGAACTGCAGAGTCACCACGACTTTCTGTTCACAGAACAAATGCTCATGTCTATGCACAGCTTATTGATGATAACAAAGCGGTAACACTTCTCGGTGTTTCAGAAAAAGAATTAGGGAAAGTGACCGGAACTAAGATAGAGAGAGCAAGAGCATTAGGGGTATTAATTGCAAAAAAGGCAGAAGAGAAAAAGATAAAGAAAGCTATTTTTGATAAAGGATCATTTCGATATCATGGACGAGTAAAAGCTTTTGCAGAAGGCGCACGGGAAGGGGGATTACAATTCTAGAAGTCAATTATCAGCTTCTGGCTCTCAGTTTGGGAGCTCAGAACTGAAAACTAGTAACTAGAAGCTAAAAATACTATGGCATTTCACAGAAATCAAAATCAAAGACGCGATACAAACCAACCACCATCAGAATTTGCTGAAGATGTTGTGATGATCAACAGAATCTCCAAGAAAACGCAAGGTGGAAACAAGGTGAGCTTTGCAGCACTTGTTGTTGTCGGTGACAAAAAAGGTCGAGTAGGCGCAGGACACGGAAAAGCAGCTGACGTTGCAGCAGCTATTAGAAAAGGTATTGCAGCAGCAAAAAAACATCTTATTACAGTTCCTATTATCAATGGAACCATTCCATTTAGTATTATTGTGAAACTAAAAGCAGCAAGGGTTATGATGAAACCTGCACCTGCAGGATCTGGTATTATTGCTGGAGGAGCAGTCAGAAGTATTGTTTCGGCAGCAGGAATTACCAATATTTCATCAAAAGTATTGGGAAGTGGCAATAAAGCGAGTAACGTCTATGCTTCCCTTGAGGCATTAAAGCAAATTGGGGATCTCCATACAAAGAATCAAGCAAAGAAGCAATTAAGAGAAGCAAAAAACGCAAAGAAAGCTGAGTCCAAAGCAAACTTGGCACAGGAGGTCTAATATATGGATTTAACGAATTTAGTAAAAGTAACAAAAAGACCACAAAAAAGAAAAGGCCAAGGCCATGGATCTGGAAAAGTGAAAACTTCAGGTCGGGGCCAAAAAGGTCAAAAAGCTCGAGGGAAAATTCCATTCACACGATATAGTGGAGGTTCTTTATCTTTTGTAAAGAGATTACCGTTCCTTCGAGGAAAAGATAAAAATAATACATTTAATATGAAGCCAGTTTTGATTAATGTAGCACTGTTAAATACGCTTCCAAAAGGATCAGTAGTTGACCTCACTTCTTTGGTTTCATATAAATTAGTTAACTCAAAAGAAGCTAAAAGAGATGGAATAAAAATTTTAGGAACTGGAGAGCTCACTGTTGCCCTCACAGTAAAGCTGCCTGTTTCTAAAGGTGCTCAGGCAAAGATTGAGAAAGCTGGGGGAAAAGTAGAAGTTAATTAATGAACAATATTCTTTCGCTTTTTAGAAAGAGTTTTCAAACACCGGAGATTCGTCGTAAAATCCTCTTCACTGCAGTTATTTTTGTTGTATTCAGGCTCTTCGCGCATATTCCAGTCAGCGGTGTGAATGTAGCAAGTCTTAAAGCGCTCTTTGCTCAGAATCAATTTTTGGGTCTTTTGGATATCTTTTCAGGAGGTACCCTCGCTAATTTTTCTATTATGGCTCTAGGGCTTAATCCATATATCAATGCTTCAATTATTCTGCAACTTCTGACAATGGTATTCCCAACTCTTGAAGCAATGTCTAAAGAAGGCGAAGCTGGAAGACAGAAAATTAATCAATATACACGGCTTCTTACTGTTCCTTTAGCGGCACTACAGGCGTTTGGTATGTTTCTGCTTTTGAGAAGTCAACATATTATTGGCAACTTTAATCCCCTTCAAATTGCAGGACTTATTATTACGATGACTGCTGGGACAATGCTTTTGGTATGGTTTGGTGAGCTCATTACCGAGCGCGGAGTTGGAAATGGCATCTCAATGCTTATCTTTGCTGGTATTATTGGCAGACTTCCTGTTGCCTTTACTCAGACTCTTTCTACAGCATCCAGTGAAAATACATTTAATTTGCTTATCTTTTTAGGGCTTGGGCTTGCTGTTATTGCTGGTATTGTTATTACGAATGAAGCAACACGGCAAATTCCTGTTTTTTATGCTAAGCAAGTACGGGGTAATAAAACATATGGAAGTCAATCTACTCATTTGCCACTTCGCCTTAATCAAGCAGGAGTTATTCCAATTATCTTTGCTGTTTCATTAGTACTTATGCCATCTCTTGTTGCCAATTTTTTGGGTACGGCAAAAAATCCTGCTATTCATGCACTGTCTACATGGCTTACAACAACATTTAACCCTAATGGATGGGTATATAACGTTGCCTATTTCGTTTTAGTCGTAGGGTTTACCTATTTTTACACTGCTATTATCTTTAACCCCACGAAAATTGCTGAAGAGGTTCAGAAATACGGAGGATTTGTGCCAGGTATCCGTCCAGGGAAACAGACAGCAAGCTATCTCAATTACGTGTTAACCCGAATCACCCTCGCTGGAGCACTTTTCTTGGGTATTATTGCTATCTTTCCAACTCTTGCAAAAAGCTTTACCAATATCCAGACGCTTTTATTGGGAGGGACTGGTATTTTGATTGTTGTTAGTGTAATATTAGAATCTGTTAAGGCAATAGAAGCGCAGCTTGTTATGCGTAACTATGAGCGCTTTGTAGAATAGATAGTAAGGAAAGAGAAGAAATCATTGACCTTCTTAATATTAATACCAATCTAAATTATGAAACTAATTTTAATCGGTATCCAAGGGGCAGGCAAATCAACCCAAGGTAATATTTTGTCAAAGA
>CAZRBN010000022.1:3131-18227 GCA_964598355.1 uncultured Gammaproteobacteria bacterium | reverse complement strand
CCGGGACCAAGAGCTTAAAAGGCTCCTGCTCTACCGCTGAGCTACGGACCCAAAAATAAACAACTGATACTGATTATATCAATCCTGGAACTTAATGACAAGAATAACAAAAGAGGTTTAAGCAGCTTTAACTTGTGCTTGTGCAATTGCTGCAAAGCGAGGAGCCATTTCTTCTGGGTGAACGGTATTAGCCATAGCTGCAAGGTATGTATTAAAAGTTGGTATATGACCTTTTACTCCATCAATAAGTTTTTTAGTTACAAATCCAGCGCCAAGAACTCTTCCTATCTCTGGTAGATTTACATCAAATTTACCTTTTATGCTTGTGTCTATTGCTTCAAAAATTCCAAATTCTGCAGCAGCAGTTTCAAGGACACCTATCGCTAGACCATGCTTGCGCTTTGTGCCTTCTATGTCATGAGGATGCTGTGCATGATGCTCTTCTGCCTGCTGCCAAGCGCCCAATGATATATTAACAAGACGCTTTGCTAACGCAGATTCATTGCTTGCCTTAAATAACTGTAAAGCAGCTTCAAAAGTTATTTTTTCAAGCGCAACATTTCTATCTACTTCAATGTTATGTACATCATCGCCAACTCTTTGAATAACTTCCTTTGCTGTCCTAACAGCCTTTTTTGCAACAATAGGCAGACCTAATACTGGTGCTGCAAATAAAATATTCCAACGACGATTAATATGAGATAGTCTTGTGGGTTCTCTCTGAGCACTTTCTAATTGCGATACTTTTTGTTGAAGTAACTCACTTGCAGCGGGAAAAGTATCCTGAAGTTGTTGTACTCTTTGGTCTACATTCACTGGTGTGGATGCTGCAGCGGATGTATCTAATTCAATTCTCTTTGGCATAGACTAGTACTATAGCACTTATACAAATAAATGCAAGTGCTGCTTATTACTATATTATATATCTGTATATTTGCAAAATATCAAACAAGATAATTTTTATACAGGCTATATTTGGTGCAAGACAAGTAGAATGGAGTAGCAAAGCACTATTTGCCTGCTTGATATCTTCGCAAAGTATGTACTGCAACAGTTTATTAATTAACTCAAAGAATAAAATACCTAGAGTCGACTTTAATGAAATCGCACAGATTGTATTAGCCTCAAATCTCTGATACACTATTTATTCACCTAAATTCCTTTATCACCCGTTGTCATTCCTGACTTGATCAGGAATCTATATAAAAATAAGGAACTGGATCCCGAATCAAGTGCGGGATGACAAAGAAACATATGACTGATGTAATTACTATTAAAGGAGCACGAGAACATAACCTTAAAAATATAGATGTGCAAATTCCAAAGAATAAGCTGGTTGTTTTTACCGGACTTTCAGGTAGTGGTAAATCTTCTTTAGCCTTTGACACTATTTATGCAGAAGGACAAAGACGATATGTAGAAAGCCTTTCTTCGTATGCAAGACAATTTTTAGGCATCATGAAGAAGCCTGATGTCGATATTATTGAAGGACTTTCTCCTGCAATTTCCATAGATCAAAAAGGAGCTTCCCATAATCCACGCTCAACTGTAGGCACTGTAACAGAAATTTATGACTATCTGAGACTTCTTTTTGCCCGCGTTGGCCATCCTCATTGTCCAGTCTGTGGACGAGAGATTTCCCACATGAGTAAAGAACAGATAACCGATGCAGTACTCAAAGTTGGTATTGAGAGACAAGTAGGGAAAGCTGCAACACGAGCACTTATTCTTGCACCTGTTGTCAAAGATAGAAAAGGGGAATACACGGAATTATTTACAGACCTTAAAAAGAGAGGATATAGAAAAGTGAGATTGGATGGACGAGTGTATAGTCTTGATGAGAAATTAGTGTTGTTAAAAAATAACAAGCACACAATTGAAGTAGTTGTGGATGCACTTATTCTATCAAAAGAAACAGACACACTCCGTCTTTCCAATGATGTTGAGCAAGCACTAAAGTTAGGTAATAGTGAGCTGATTTTAGCAATTATCAAAGACACAGGCTTTAATATTCCAGACTTACCAAAGGACATGGATGATGAATTATTCTCAGAGAAATTTGCATGTCCGATTGATAATATTTCACTTCCAGAAATTGAGCCTCGTATTTTTTCATTCAATACACCACACGGGGCCTGTCCAACCTGTAACGGCCTTGGAACAGTCCTCACTGTTGATGCAGAGCTTGTTTTTAATAATAACCTGACCATTAGTGAAGGAGGCCTTATGCCTTTTTCTGCAACGCTTACCCACGACAGCTGGTTTAGCAGAACACTCAAGACTTTTTGTGAAGAGAATGATATTCCACTTAATAAAAAACTCTGTGAAATTCCTCAAGATAAAAAAGATTTGCTTCTTCGAGGAACAGGGGATAAAGAATATGAAGTAGAAGGAGAGAATAGGTGGGGACGTAAAACAACTATCTTTGAAGCATTTATCGGTATTATCCAGGAAGTAAAAAGAAGATATACATCCACAGAATCTATGTTTATGAAGTCACAACTTGAAAAATTTATGAGGAATGAAGCATGTAAAGACTGCGGGGGCTCAAGACTAAAAAAAGAAGCATTATCAGTAACTGTGGATGGGCTTTCTATTATGGATGTCTCTGAGATGGCTATTTCTCATGCATACGAATTTATGGAAAGTCTGAATGAAGTATTAAACGAACGGGAAAGTCAGATAGGGAAAATTATCCTAAAGGAAATTAAAGACAGGCTGACTTTTCTTATTGATGTTGGACTTGACTACCTGTCTCTTTCTCGTGGAGCACAGACGCTTTCAGGAGGAGAAGCACAAAGAATTCGACTTGCTAGCCAAATTGGAAGCGGACTTACCGGAGTTTTGTACGTACTTGACGAACCATCTATCGGACTTCACCCAAAAGATAATGAAAAATTAATCAAGACACTCAAAAAACTCAAAGATTTAGGAAATACAGTATTGGTGGTTGAACATGATGAGGAGACCATGAATGAGTCAGATTATATTTTTGACTTTGGACCAGCAGCAGGTATGTATGGAGGCAATATCACAGCATTTGGAACACCAGAGGAAATTAAAAAAAATAGTAACTCCCTCACTGGACAATACCTTTCAGGCAAGAAAAAAATCCATGTGATAAAAGCAGAGCAGGAAAAATTAGGGCAAGAATCGAAAAATCTTACCGTTGTCAATGCCTCAGAGCACAATTTAAAAAACATTACCGTAGAATTTCCTTTGCAAAAATTGGTCGTTGTTACAGGTGCCTCAGGAAGCGGTAAATCAACACTGGTGAATGACATTTTGTATCGGGCACTGATGCAAGAAGATAACCCATACCGACGGGAAAAACCAGGCAAACACGAAAAGATACTAGGAAGTGAGCATATCCGTCACATTTTCTTTATTGACCAGTCACCAATTGGTCGGACTCCTCGAAGTAATCCTGCTACCTATACCGGAGCGTTTAATTATATCCGTGATATTTTTGCCACTTCCAAAGAAGCAAAACTACGAGGCTATGGACCAGGACGATTCTCATTTAATGTGCGAGGTGGAAGATGCGAAGCCTGCCAAGGTGAAGGGCAAATTAAAATTGAAATGCAATTTTTACCAGATGTATATGTCCCCTGCGAAGTCTGTGGAGGTACTCAATACAATGCGGAGGCACTAGAAATTCTTTTTAACGGAAAAAATATTTCACAAGTCTTGCAAATGAGTATTGGTGAAGCAGCAGATTTTTTTGCCTTTCATCCAGCACTATCCAACAGACTAAAAACATTGGCAGATGTTGGATTGTCTTACGTAAAATTAGGGCAACCAGCTCCAACGCTTTCTGGAGGAGAAGCACAACGGGTTAAATTAGCAACAGAATTATCGAAGAGAGGAAAAGATGCACTGTATGTACTTGATGAGCCAACCACTGGTCTTCACTTTGCAGACTTAGAAAAACTTTTACAAGTCTTACGAAAGCTTGTTGATAATGGAAATAGTGTTATTGTCATCGAACATAATTTGGATGTTATCAAGAATGCTGACCATATTATTGATTTAGGTCCAGATGGGGGAGAAAGAGGAGGAGAACTTATTGCAAAAGGAACTCCTCGCCAAATTGCTGACAATCCAAACTCCTATACTGGCCAATTCCTCAAAAAAGCACTGTAATCCGGTTCACAGGTAAAAGTTCATAATTGAAAGGATAAACAAAGCATTAGTATACATAATACATACGTACATACTATAAAAGTTGCTCACTTTCTCTCTTTTTTTTCTTCCCTAGGTTTAGTACGCTTATAGCATATGCAAAAATTTCTTTTTCTTCTTGCGCTTCTTATTTCATTCTTCATTCTCCCACATCCTGCCTTTGCAGACAGCAAATTTACTAGTATGGTCAACGTTACCTATGCTGTCAATGAATCTGGAATTACTCATACCACAACAAATGTGGTTATTACCAACACAACTCCAAATTATTATGTCTCATCCTATACTCTAAAATTGGGTTTTGAAAATATTGATAATGTCAAAGCAT
Organism: uncultured Gammaproteobacteria bacterium; assembly: GCA_964598355.1. GTDB lineage: Bacteria > Patescibacteriota > Microgenomatia > Levybacterales > UBA12049 > DASQJJ01. The sequence continues at coordinate 13,714 of CAZRBN010000022.1, read as the reverse complement.
CAGATCCTGGAGGTCCTATTATTCCTGTCATCCGTAAAACAGACTCGGGACAAGAAATAACCATTAAATTTAATTCAGTTGTTTATGGGATGAATACTACATTACCTTTTACGCTCTCTTTCGATACCACAGATATTGCAACAAAAAATGGTTCTATTTGGGAAGTCAATATTCCAGGCCTTGCCAGTCAAAATGAATTCTCAGATTTTACTGTACATGTCCAAGCACCTCCAAGCTTTGACAAGCCAACGTATATTAAGCCAGAACAACCAAATAACTCACTGACCTTTACAAAAGATCAGTTAGGAAAATCAGGTATTTCACTTGCATTCGGAAAATCACAAATTTATGAGTACCATCTTTTGTATCACCTCCAGAATAAAAATCTTTTTCCCATCCGTACAGAAATTGCACTTCCCCCAACCACAAATTATCAGGATGTATACGTTACCTCCCTTAATCCAAAACCAACAAATGTCAGAGTAGATACTGATGGTAACTGGCTGGCTGAATATATTCTTACTCCATCACAGAATATTGAAGTTAAGGCAGATGGAGATATTTCAGTATCGCTCTATCCAAAAGAAGCATCACTGACAGGTGAGCAACGTAGATTATATACGCAAGAAAAACCCTACTGGACACAAAATGCTGCTATCAAAACGCTCGCCAAACAACTCCAAACTCCAGAAGCTATTTACAATTATGTTGTTGGACACCTGCAATATGACTTCTCCCGAGTGAATGATAACCAGCAAAGGCTAGGGGCAATACGCATACTTGATAAACCATCATCAGCTGTTTGTCTTGAATTTAGTGACCTTTTTGTCGCACTTGCTCGTGCTGCTGGGATTCCTGCACGCGAAATTGATGGATATGCCTATACTCAAAATACCAAAGAACGTCCATTATCACTCGTAAAAGACGTATTACATGCATGGCCTGAATATTATGACGATACGAAAAAACAATGGGTTATGGTTGACCCAACCTGGGGAAATACCACTGGAGGAGTCGATTATTTTCACACCTTTGACTTTGACCACATTGCATTTAGTATCAAAGGAGCAAATAGTAGCTATCCAATTCCAGCTGGAGGCTATAAATTACCTGGAGATGAGAATAAAAAAGACATAGAGATGAGCTTTGGGGTGTTACCCTCTGATACGACTCCCAGTATTGATGCATCAATTACTATGCAAAGTATGTTTCTCTCAGCATTTCCAATTTCTGGGGCAATTGTTTTAAAAAATACTGGAGTTAGTGCTTTCCCTCAACAATCCGTGAATATTCTTTCATCTGGCCTTACTCCACATATCCAAACGCTTCCTGTTACAGACATCCCACCTTTTGGTAGTATAACAATACCATTTTCTTTTACCAAAACCCCTCTTTTGACAAATACGTACACGGCCATTACAATAGCCCTTGCTGGACATGAAATTTCCAAAAAGATTAGTATAGTGACCTTTACTGTCCCGCAACTTATTATAGGAGGAGCAATTCTTGCAATACTCAGTATCACACTATTTATCTTTGCCACAAGATCCAGGCGTGTATCAATTCCTCGATAAAACAGGAGAGATTCTTTATGTGGGAAAAGCAAAAAACCTTAAGCAAAGAGTTTCCTCATACTTTTCCAGCCCGCAAAGCTTAGTTGGCAAAACAGCAGTTTTGGTATCCCAAGTAGATAAGATAAAAGTAACCATTGTTGAATCAGAGCTAGAATCTCTCCTTCTTGAAGCAGCACTTATCAAAAAATATTCACCAAAATACAATATTCGTCTCACTGATGGAAAAGCCTACCCGCTGATTCGCATTACAGCCAAAAGTGAATATCCAGCTGTTATAACAGCAAGAAGAATGGAAGACCCACAATCAGTTTATTTTGGACCATTTCCTAACTCTTCAGCAATGAGACTTGTCCTCAGATCTATTCGAAAGATTTTTCCTTACCAATCAGTACTCAATCATCCAAAAAGATTCTGCTTGTACCATCATTTAGGCCTTTGTCCTTGCTTACCAGCGATAGTGCAACAGGGTGTAACCCTGTCAAGCATAAAGGGAACAGGGGATGAAGCGATAGGATTACACCCTATCAAAGAATACAAAAAGACTATCAGTCATATTATTGACTTTCTTGAAGGAAAAACACAAAAAGTATTAAGAGACTTGGAGCATGAAAGAGACACTTTTACAAAAAACGAACAGTTTGAGCAAGCTGGAAAAATCCAGAAACAAATTGATGCTATACACTTTGTTACCCAACCATTTCATCAACCTTTTGAATACCAGACCAATCCTCATTTACGTACAGATCTCAGACAAAGAGAATTAGAAAGTCTCCAAAGTGTTTTAAAAGAGCACGGTGTTAGTATAGAGCTTCCTGTTCGGATTGAATGTTATGATAATTCCAATTTTCAAGGTACTAATCCTACCTCTTCTATGGTTGTGCTAACAAATGGAGAAATAGATAAATCTCAATATAGAAAATTTAAAGTCAGAGGTGTCAAAGGTCCAAATGATTTTGCGACAATGCAGGAAGTATTAACGCGACGTTTCAAACACACAGAATGGCCATATCCTCAACTCTTGATTGTGGATGGGGGAAAAGGGCAAGTGAGTGCTGCTAAAGAGGTACTAGAGAGCTTTTCTTCCTTGTCCTTTTTAGAAGAGAAGCAGGGTAAGGTCGGTTCTCGACAAACTGGAATGACAAACACCATTCCAACTCTCATTGGCCTTGCTAAAAGGTATGAAACTATTATCACCTCAGACCTTCAGGAAATTCATATATCCAAGCATTCACCAGCTCTTCAGCTCATCATGCGAATTCGAGATGAAGCTCATCGCTTTGCCATAACCTACCATAGAAAACTTCGAGGTAAAAATTCTTTCACGTAATTTAGACTCGTTCAACGCTAAAGCTATAAGGAAAATAGAGGAATGAAGCAGGTTGGTCATCTTGCAGATACTTTTGGAAATCCGTATAAATTTTTACTCTATCAGCTTTCTCCATTGTTTTTCTTCCATCTTCCAACAGTTTGTCTATACGTAAACTCTTATAGCCTGAGATATTATTTTGTTGATAAGAGTGCCAGAGAGTATATTGGTCTGGATCTTTAGGTACATTGAAATTACCCACATACACCTGAAAAACCTGAGGTAATCCATCAACAAGTTGAATTTTTGAAGGAATACCTATTTCTTTCCATGAAGCTTGAATATCTTTTGCAGTTTGCTCATATTTTGGTAACGTGCTGATAATGATAGGGGGAAAACTACTAATATCTTTCCCCAGAGAAGCATCAAGGAGAAGCTTGGCATGTGTTGTATCTTGCTGGCGTTGGATATCCGCATTAAATGCCCAATAGGTAGGAGGAATAGGAGAATATGCTCGTTCTCCATCTTTAAATTGGTTGGGAAGTGCATAGGAAAGTGCATCACGAAGCTTTTTATCTGATAAATTTTTATCTTGAGTGTTATAGAAAAGTGTTACGAGTTGGGTATAGTTGGTACGTTTGTCTATTTTGGTATGAGAAAATTTTGTAAGAGTACTATCTTGGAAAGTAATATCAGACAAGTTTTGGGCTCTGGTAATTTCTCCCAAAGCAAAAGCGACTTTCAGCGCATCCTGGGTTGGGTAGAATTGATAAATACGAAGTGCTGGGGTTTGCGTTGAGCTTGCAAGGGTGAGGCTTTCCAAAAAGTTACCATTTACTTTTGCCTGCTTTATTTTATAATCTCCGATTCCAACATACCCATTTCTAAAAATTGGACGAGAAACAGTAACCAGAAATGGTGCATATGTCTCGCTTAATTTATAGACAATTGCATCAGATGAAGGCCTCTCAACAGTTACATTGGCGAAAGAAGTGGTAATTTCACGAGAAGTAAAAGGAGTTCCATCACTAAAGAGCAATTTTTTCTTTAAGTGAAACAGATATGTCTTTCCATTATCTCTCACTTCCCATGAAGTTGCCAAATCCGGCTTTACTGTTCCATCTTCATCAATTTGTGTGAGGCCATGAGACACCTCTCGAATAATCGGACCAGGCAAATCTTCCAACGTATAGGTACCAACCACACCAACTGTTTCCTTGCTCAACCCGGTAAATGCAGCGATGATGTAGGGGAAAGAAGATTTCAGAATAAAAAATCCCGCAAGTCCAATAAGAAAGGACAAAACAATATATTTTCCCCATTTTTTAAGATACGCTCGCAACAGCCAAAACAACAACCGGCGTTTGATAACAATCATAAAGAATTTATTTTTGAATGAGTAGAATTAGAGAAATTGCAGCAAAAAGAGTTGCTAAAACAATTGTTGCTGTAAAAAGTGCTTTTTCCAAACTTCTTTTACTTCTGTAAAATTCTCCAGACCCTCCAAAAGCTGTTGAAAGTCCACTTCCTTGCATTTGCAAGACAATGGTTAGTATAAGAAGGATACCAATAATAAGTTGTACAACAAGAAAAATCATGTCAGTTGTATTAATTGTTTGGCCAATGCATCGCTATCATGACGAATAAGGCTCCTTACCAACGTATCTGAGGACGCCTTTACCACAAGTTGCTTTGCAACAATTGGCTTTCTAATAACTCTATAATACGCTTTTTTAGGCAAATCATCAACTACAGGGAATTCTTTCATTGCTGTATATTTTTCTAAAATATCTTGTGGGTAGGAGGAAGCATTGACTAACACATAATCAAGGCTTTTTCCAATGTATTGCTCCAGTATCTGTATATGACCTACTGCACTTACATTGTATGTCTGCCCATATTTTGTCATAAGATTCATGACATACACTTTTTTTGCTTTTGACGTCTCAATTGCGCGAGCAATGTCCTTTACCAACAAATTGGGGAGAAGACTTGTATACAAATCTCCTGGTCCCAAAACAATAAGATCTGCTTTTTTTATAGCATCAAGTGCTTGAAGATTAGCTTCTGCTTCTGGTTTGAGCTCAATCTGAGTAATACGAAGGGTACCATCGTGGGAGGGTTCGTCTATTAAATGTTCTTCACTCACTACTTGTCCATTTTCATAGGTTGCATAGAGATTGGTATCTGTAAAAGAAACAGGGATTACTTTTCCAAGAATGCGCAAGACTTTTCCTGTTTGTTGTATTGCTTCTTCTTGAGAGCCAAGAATATCAGCAAGTGCAGCCATGAAAAGATTACCAAAGGTCATTCCTTTAATACCATTGCCTTTCTCAAAACGGTACATAAAAAGCTGCCTGAGAAGTCCTGTCCGTCCTTCTTCCGCAGATAGCGCTATGAGGCATTGTCTAATATCAGAAGTGGGAAGGAGTCCAAATTCATCCCGTATTCGCTTATTACTACCTCCACTATCACTCATTGTTACAATTGCACTTAAATTATTGGTGTATGCCTTTAAGCCACTTAATGTAACAAAAGTACCTGTTCCTCCACCTATACAAACAATTTTCTTTTTAGTTATTCGGTTGTTATCCATGTAAGAAGAGAATATACACCAGAAATCGTCAAAGATGCAACAACAAAAGCAAACCATTTATTCAGGGCAATTGCAGGGATGACAAACCCTAAGAAACTAATTCTTGATAAAATAAAAGGATTCACCGTAATCTGAGGAATAAAAATAGTCAGCAGGAAAAGAATAATTGCATTCACAATAATTGAGAAAAAGCCGAAGGTAATAGCATTAAAAGGAAAAGAAAGGATAGTCAAAATTGGCTTCAGCACAAACATCATGATGGTTAGTGCAATCCCAGCAATAATATATGCTTGCATTCCTCCAGATACTTTTACCCCTGACAAAATGATAGTAGTGAGAAAGAGGGAGGAGGTATAAAAAAGTAATCTCCGGAGAATTCCTTTTACCATAGCATTAGCTTAGCAAATACAGACGTACTGGTCAATTCCTGGTACATGACTTTGTATGACTGAAAGGAGCTGACAGTCTCAATTGGACAAACTCTATTCATGCATTTGTATATTCCTTTATTAATTTGGTATAGTAGGTCTACTTATGCAAACCATTGTTTGTCCTCACTGCAAAAAAGAATTTGAGCTCTCTTCAGCTTTCGAATCAGAATATAAAGCGACACTCACTACAGAATTAGAAGCAAAACATAAAGAAGAATTAGAAAAAGCAAAAAAAACTGCACTTGAAGATTCTGCAAAAAAAATCCGAGAAGAGTTCGAAGTGCAATTGAAACGATCACAAGAAGACCTCCAGGAAAAAGATGAACGTATTAAAAAACTTATTGAACAAATGACTGAGCTTACACAAGAGGTCAGACAATCCAAAAAAGAAAGAGAAGAGGCAAAGTTGGAAATGGAGAAAAAATTGGCAGAAGAAGAGGGGAAGATTAGACTTGATGCTCAGAAAAAAGCAGAAGAAGAGCAGCATACGAAGCTCCTGGCAAAAGACAAACAACTTCAGGATACTTTGAAAGAATTAGAAGACGCAAAAAGAAAACTGCAGCAAGGATCTCAACAAGCACAAGGTGAAGTATTTGAGCTTGAATTTGAAAATCTTCTTCAGCAACAATATCCAAACGATAAAGTACAACCGGTTAGTAAAGGAGTAAAAGGTGGAGATATTATTCAAGAAGTCTGGGACAGAAGAGGAAATTTTGTTGGGAAAATTCTTTGGGAATTAAAGAATACAAAGAATTGGTCCGAAGGGTGGATAGATAAGCTCAAGACAGACCAACGCACAATTAATGCTGAAGAAGCTGTCCTTATTTCAGAAATATTACCGAGTGACATGACAATTGCTGGATTTCGAAGTAGTGTATGGGTAACACAAAAGAATTTTGTTATTCCGCTTGCTGATACTCTTCGCGCAAAATTAATTCAGCTGTATTATGTAAAAAATTCAGTCCAGGGAAAAGATGAAAAAATGGAAATCTTATTTAGCTATCTTTCAGGTACAGAATTTAAACATAGGGTCGAAGCAATTGTTGATGCATTTAGTAATATGCAAACAGAAATAGAAAAGGAAAAGCGCTATTTTGCAAATAAGTGGTCCAGAGACGAAAAAAATATTAGACAAGTTATTGATAATACACTCGGGATGCATGGAGATCTAAAGGGAATTATCGGCAATTCCTTACCACAAATAAAGGAATTGGAAATCTTCGAGCTTGAGAGTGGGGAATAGATTACTCTCTCCAGATTCCACGTCTAACATTCCGTGCAACATTTTCTCTATATTCTGCAAGTATTTTTTCTATATCGGCAGCTGTTAGGTATGGATTTCTCCGCAAAGCAGCTGCTATTCTTGGTCCATCCCATTCTCCAATTACCTTACGTATATCTTTATGGTTTATTGTTCCAGATGACTGCAAATACTCTTCACCATTCTTATTTTTTACTACCCACCATCCATATACTGGAACAATTCCTTTATTAGCCCATTGCTGTGCTTCTCCTGGATAACCACCGATCTGGCGTACTACAATGATTTCACTTTTGCGATCTCCATTTCTACGGTGATAAACAGCATGTCCTACGTGATATTCTTTTTCAACCATACGGGGATTTTAACAAAAATATAACTACAGGTCAATTTAGAGTGCGAAGAAGAGGACTGTTCCTATGACAGCTGCAGCTACTCCGGCAAGACCAATACCCATAATCGTGTTATTAGGACCTGTTGGAGGAAGTGTGGGACGTGGTGTGGGTGTTACTGTTGGCCCTGGCGTCGGCGTTGGTGTACTAGTCGGTCCAGGTGTAGTTGTGGGAGTTGGTGTTATCACTCCTGTTGGGGTCGGAGTTGGCGTAACAGTAACAGGTACCGTTGGTGTGGGAGTAGAAGTAACAGGTGTTGTAGGTGTCGGTGTGGTTGCCTGGCAGCTCACAGTAGAATGACACCATGATGCATTATTATTAGTAGTATGTGCAATAGCATTTGCATCAAGAGAATGGCCACATAACATCACATTTGGATTATCATTTGATGTGACATAAAATCCAAAGTCATTTTGATAGTATCCGCATGCTTGACCTGTAAATGGTGCAACTGCAGTTTTTACAGAAGACATTGCAGTAACATATGCTTTATTGTCTCCTGTTAAGCCCCTCTCAGAGTCTTTTTCATCCTGTTTTGTTGTCATATTGTCATAACAAGGGGCACTGGGATCTTCTTTTGCACACCAAAATTGCACCCACATCCAATGAACCGTATATGCACCGATAGATCCTGCTTTTGCACGAATCGTTACAGCAGATTGAAAAGAAGTAAGGCCAGGATGATTACCATCCTTAGAGCAATCTGGCGTCTCAGGCAAAGGGGTAAGTAAAACGGTTAAATTGTCCCCACAAGAATACTGCTGCTGGCCTGGAACCTGAAAAGCAGCTCTCTGTTGTGTATTTTGCTTTTGCTGTACACCAAATTTAAGTGTAAGAGGAATTGCACCAAGGAGAATAAGAAAAAGAATAATTGCGATAATTTTTTGTACTTTTTGTGACATAGAAGGTAGATGGTGCTTATTTTAGCTTAGTTACAATCTTGCTTCTTGTCAACAAAGAGGATTTGTTTGAGAATAAAATTGATGAAGAAAATAATTCGTATAGCAATAATTGCGATATCGCTTGTAATATTTACGCAGTCTTTAATTTCTTTTTTCCATACTGCAACAACTTTTACTCCAGATTTTAGTATTTTTTACCATAGTGCTTTGAATATTCTTCACGGAAAAAGTATTTATCATGACATATCTTTTTATACTGCATTTAATTATCCATTTACTACTGCACTACTGTATATCCCTTTTACTTTTTTGCCTTATCAGGTAGCTCAAGAAATTTTTGTAGTATTAAATATCATGTGCGCTTTTGGATGTGTCTTTCTCTCATTTCGAATTATGCGAATTAACCCAACATTCCCACTCTTTTTCTTTATTGTTTCTCTTTTTCTATTTTCTTTTCCAACAAAATATACCATTGGCATGGGACAAAGTAATTTGATGGGATACGCTTGTGTACTTTTTAGCTTTTTATTGTGGCAAAGGAAACGGCTTACATTTTCTCTTCTATTTTTTATCCTTGCAGTTATACTAAAACCTACCCTTGGTTTTCTTATTCTCTTTTATATAGTGAAAAGAGAGTGGAAATATACATTGAGATTTTTTGCAAGTCTGTGTATTATTTTTCTCGTTTTCCCTTTTTTATTGGGAAAAGGAAATGAGGTCACTATCTATGTAAAAGATATCATTCCTCATTTATTTACAATGAGCGGACGCGAAGTCTATTATAATCAAGGATTTTCAGGTTTTATTTCACGAATTTTCCCACAACTTTTTATACGGAGTATTTTTTCAAATATATTTGCTGTCAGTATGATCTCTCTTATTTTTGTTACCAGAAAAGTAGACTCTGAAAAACTTTTTGCAGTTCTGCTCACATCACTTGTCTTGCTTGATGCATTATCATGGCAGCATCATTTTGTATTCCTCTTATTACCACTTCTTCTTGTTGCACAAATCGCATTAAAACAGAATAACAAAGTGCATATACTTTTATTCATTTTTATCTACCTCCTTATTGCGGGAAATATAAAAAATCCATTATTTTTTCAACAATTTCCAGACAGTTTAGTTTTGTCACATGCATTTTTTGGGAGTATATTGCTTTTGGTGCTTCTTATAAAACAGGAATCTACGCAGAGTGCTCTGGTGAAAGTACGGTAACTAATTTGGAAATAGTATGCATATGTTTTCCTGTTAGAAAGCTTGCCAAAATCTTGTAGGTGTCCATGTCGAATCGATAATCCTCACTGTTAAAAAAATCTGCTTGTCCATCTTTCATAGATTGCTTGCCAAGGAGACACCATTTATCTACATAGAAAGCATCTTCTTGACTCGTCAGTGTTTCTTTTTCCGTAATGAGAATTGGTCCGTTGAAAGGCCATGGTTTTATTTTGTTTTTTGAAAAGGCAATAATACAACGAGCGTTATACAAAAGAGGATTTTCTTTTCCAACACATGCTCCCTTACACGTTCCAAGTCTATAGGCAAAACAGCCACCTTTCCCTTTTTCAAGTCCAACTAACTTTTCGCATAGGTTATGTTCTTTCACAAGAGAATAGAGATATTCTTTTGCTTGTTTCTTTGACCGGAAAACTCCAACAATATCTGCTGTTTCATCAGGTGAAATATCTACTAATTCTTCGACATACTGTTCTTCATATCCTTCTGTATTCATTTTCTTTTTCATAACAACAAGACGACGAGCATTACGAAGCTTGCGGTTATATAATGGTTGTAATTTTTTTATAAGTTGTGCCTCCTTAAGCAATGCTCCCAATTCTCCAGCTGTTGGAATAACTTCTATATCCTCAACTTGCTGTGATAAATGCATTTCTTTTGCAATAGTGTGATCGCTGGCAAAATGGGAAAAGACTCTTTCTTTTATATTGACACTTTTACCAACATACAACGGAATATGATCTTCACCATAGAATATATACACTCCAGGTGATTCTGGAAGAGCCTCAAGCTGGCTTTCTGGTAGCTTAACAGGTCTCGAGGGATGTCGTAAGCCTTGTTTTACATGTCTTTCTAACACGTCTCCACCAATTTGCTGTTGCAGTT
>CAZRBN010000022.1:0-3121 GCA_964598355.1 uncultured Gammaproteobacteria bacterium | reverse complement strand
CCCACAAATCCTTTGGATCATCTAATGATCTATGACTACTCTCTCACGATATTCCAAATCGTTGCATTACGCTATCAAGATTGTGGTGCCTTTCGAGAGGAAAAAGTGAACGGGATAATTTAGCTGTGCAGAAATGTTTTGCTGTAAAATTCATTTCCATTCTTTTAAATTCATTTCGCAAAAATCCATAATCAAATCGAACGTTATGTGCAACAAAAACAGCATCTTTCAATAAATCATAGACATCTTTTCGTATATCATAAAACGTAGGAGCATTTACTAAATCTGCTTCTGTTATATGGGTAATTGAGGTAATAAAAGGGGAGAGAAACATCTCTGGATTAATAAGACTCTGATATTCTGCTACGACGACATTGTTTTCTACTCTCACAATTCCTATTTCAATGATTCTGTCACGACTTACTGAAAGTCCAGTTGTTTCGGTATCAATAAAAACAAGCTTTTGAGGCAGCATAGGAAGGTATTGCTATACTACCAAACTTTTTTAAAAGAAGAAAGAACAGTCTGTGTCTTATCTTATACTTATTTCTTTCTTATTTTTCTTTTATAAAACATCTGCATGCTATAACAGATGTATGTCAGTCGCACTAAAAGAAATTGCTACCAAAACAACAGATGACCAATTAAATATTATTGATAACACTTCTGAAAGAAAAAGAATAATACAAAAGGGTGTTAAGAAATATCACCAATACCTTGATGCAATTACCAATCATTACCTTGCCACTATTCATGTTGAAGACATATTACAGCGCAGATATGGAAAAGAGGCTAACATTATCCATATAAATGGTATTTTCCCTCAAGAAACATTTTCACACCCCAAACCAGGTAACTCACCGTTATATGTTGCAGGATACAGTGTTTTTCACTCATATATGGCACCAGAAGGATATCCTCAACCTGCACCAGAGGGTTTGTTTGTAGGTTTTGCAGGGGAGGTAACATTAGATCCTCGAACCCAAGCAGAGTATGCCATTCCAAAAACCTTTGGTGTTACTTCACATCGCAATATTGTTGATCATCCCTATGCATGGAACGCAAGACTAGCTGGAAAGACACACTTTCCAACACCAATGGGAGCACAAAACCTTAATCTGCTTCCCGAGTTCTATCCTGCTATGAGAGGATTATATGGTTTGGAAGAATTACAAAGTTATTTACTCGAAGATTCTGTTATTACGGATGCAAAAGCTATAATAGAAAGAGGTATAGAAAAAGATATTAGAATACAAAATTTCTATGGGAGAAAGAGACACTATTCGTCACTTCATTTATGAAACAGCGAAGAAATGCTCCTCAAAACTAGAGAAACTAAGTAGCCGCGTTCTTACGTTCTTTTTACTTTCTCCTTACATGCTTACAATGGCATACAGCTATAGTCCATCCTATCTTACGAAAGCATTTGATATGAAAGAACTACGACCCGCGTCACTGGAAAAAAGAGAAGCATTTTATTTGGCATTAGCATATGATCCTAATCGTGCTTTACGCATAGCAAGATTACTACGATTAGGAATAACGGATCCTGAAGAATGTGTAAAACACTTTAAAAATACTGCCGAAAGTATACAAAGAATGAGAATGCAACTTCCAGAAACTCTAAAAAGACTGGCAGCAAGACGCGCAAAAGAAGGATTACCAGAGGTAGAGCTTGACTCTACAGATAGTGAAAATCCCCTTACTCCTACGCTCTAGCAACACTCCTGCTATAATACGTCTTATGAAACCCACAACTCCGATTCTTTTCACCGAAGAAGGCTATGAAAAATTAGTCACAGAGCAAGAAGAACTAAAGAATACTCGTAAAGCTGCTGTTGAAGACTTAGCAAAAGCACGAGCAATGGGAGATTTGAGTGAAAATGGGTATTACAAATCAGCTCGAGCAAAATTATCTTCAGTTGATCACCGCATTCGAGAAGTCAAACGCTTGCTTCAGTATGGGGCAGTGAAAGAGACACCAGATGATGGGAGTGTTGATATAGGAAGTACTGTGACACTTCAAACAGGGAAAACAGAAAAAACGTTTTCGATTGTAGGTGGATATGAATCAAACCCTTCAGAAGGAAAATTATCTCATATTTCTCCTCTGGGTAAATCATTGATTGGCAAGAAGAAAGGAGAAATCGTGACAATTAATACTCCCTCAGGCTCAACCTCCTATACAATTCTTTCTGTTAGCTAAAACTTAGCAGAACTTCTTTTACCAGTGGATTTACAAATTTTCTATTACAATACGACTTACGCAAGTTAGCCAAATTCAAGTCTGATTGATGGGTTGAGCAGATACTGTCTCATAGCACTCCCTTGTTTTGCTTGATACCATGATACTCCCGTGTTATTTTGTTGCACTTCTAACGCAATCTCTTTTCGCGCATTGCTTCCGGCTGTACCCATGTATGAAGTATGCTTTGTATGACACCTTCTTGGTAAGTTGCTACTACTGTTGGTCTGCCAAGTTTTGTGTGAGTATAATCACCTATTATTGTCAATGATGATGTCTTATTTGACGGATCTTCTGTTCTTGTACTCTCATACACTCTTGACAACCAATCAAGACTTTTTTGATATTTTTGTTGTACTTCTTCAGTAGAAATATCTTCACTAAATGGAGTTCGAACATCTTGATTATAGATTTTGCTACTGTTACGTCCTGAGGAAATCCAATAGGAAGATCTTCTTACGTCTTGTAGCTCCTCATCCTGCCCGCGTGTTGGGTCAAGTTCTCTTAGAATTCTCCAACTGTTAGTAGTAGGAGTTGTTTGTTTACCAGTCTGTGCTTCAATAATAGTACCCATTATTTTTGTATATGCGACCTATATCATCAGATAGAAAATAAATTCGCAATAAAGATGTAAGAGAGTTCTCCAATTTGACTGTGCTATAATTCGCTCGTGACAAGTATACCTGAGGCTGGTAGGCCAGATGATATTGTTCCAATAGTTAACCATGAAGTAGGTTTATTCGAACAAACTGGCAATTTTAATCCTCGCGTTCTCCCTGCTCTAAGGTTATATGCATACACATTTTTTGCTGCTAATCCTTCTCCTAATCCAGAAGACCGACAAAAATTCGAACAAACATGCTGGTCAGTTAATGA
>CAZRBN010000021.1:1217-18232 GCA_964598355.1 uncultured Gammaproteobacteria bacterium | reverse complement strand
GAACATGCTACTTCTCGGACCCCATCCGAGCGTTCTACCGATGAACTACGCCCCGTTCTGCACCTTACACAATACTACCTCACATTCCTTGTAGCTGTAAACTCAAGATAAAAATTCGAGAAAAATTTGAGACAGTTTGTTCTATTGTATTTTACCATACAGTTGATATTATAGGTATATATTTATGGCACGAACAGCTTCAACTCCAAAAACAATGGCAACAGCCCCAGACGCAGATGCACAGCATAAAATGGATGCGGTACGTATGGCCATGGAGGCAATTGAAAAGCAATATGGACGTGGATCTATTATGCGCTTTGGAGAAGCAGCACAGAAATTAGATATTTCTGTTATTTCTACAGGATGTCTTCCTCTTGATATAGCGCTTGGTGTCGGCGGACTTCCAAGAGGACGTATTGTTGAAGTGTATGGTCCAGAAGCCTCTGGAAAAACAACCATTTGTCTCTCAACTATTGCACAAGCACAAAAGCATGGTGGAGTAGCAGCATTTATTGATGCTGAGCATGCACTTGACCCGATATGGGCACAACAAATAGGTGTGAAATTGGATGAGCTTCTTATTTCTCAGCCAGATACAGGAGAGCAAGCGTTAGAAATTACAGAATCACTTGTTCGTAGTGGTGGAATAGATGTGTTGGTTATAGACTCTGTTGCAGCATTAGTACCACGAGCTGAAATAGAAGGAGAAATGGGAGATGCAATGGTTGGTCTTCAAGCAAGACTCATGTCTCAGGCTCTTCGAAAATTAACAGCAGTTATTTCTAAATCTAAGACTGTTGTTATCTTTACTAATCAACTTCGACAAAAAATCGGGGTGATGTTTGGAAATCCTGAAACAACAACAGGAGGACTTGCTCTCAAATTTTATTCATCTGTCAGAATGGATGTACGAAAGATTGAGACCATTAAGGATGGAGATAAAGTTGTTGGCTCAAGACACAGAGTAAAGGTAGTAAAAAATAAGGTAAGTGTTCCATTCCGCACGGCAGAATTCGAAGTGTCAGTGGATGGTATTTCCCGTGAAGGTGGTATTTTGGACGTAGGTATAGAGCTTGGGATTATTTCGAAATCTGGAGCATTCCTTAGGTACGGAGAACAAATGCTTGGACAGGGCCGTGCAGCAGCAATGGATACTCTAAAAGAAGATAAAGGTCTCGAAGCAAAAATTGTCAAAGAAATTCAGGAAAAATCTTCGACCCGAACACCAATGGAAGTTGGAAAAGAAGATAATGAAGAAGAATCAGATACTGCACTTGCCGCATAATATAGTTTCTCTGGGCATATCGAATGGTTTCAAAATTTCTCTAACTTTACATACCTGTTATATTGCTCTATTGTTAGATTGCTAAAGACAACAATGGAACAAGTTAGCATGTGATCTTTATGGATTTTGACTATTTGTATACCCAAACCCTAAAATACCTCAATTACCGTCCTCGCTCTGAAAAAGAAATTCGGGATTACTTGGCAAAAAAACTTTCAGGTTATTCAGGGGGGCAAAGTCATGGCAAGAGTGAGAGTTTAATTGAAGTAATAATACTTAAGCTAAAGGCACAAAGATTCCTGAATGATCGGGAGTTTGCCAAAATGTGGGTAAGATCACGATCTTCCTACAAGCCAGAAGGAGAAAGGCTTATCCGTTTGGAGCTGCAGCAAAAAGGAATAAGTAAAGAAATTATTGATGAGGTATTTGCCAATACAGAAGTAAGAGTACATAGCGATTTTGACCTGGCTGTTGAGCTACTCGAAAAGAATCGAAAGAAATATGAAGGGATGGGGAGACAAGAACGATTTAATAAGGCAGGTTCCATGCTAGCACGTCGAGGTTACAAGTTGGACATTATCCGCAAAGCAATTGACCAGGTCTTTGGGAAATAGTATAATAGACGTAGACAAAAATAGGAGTATGAAAAGAATTACTTTTCTAGCCATGTTTATCTCTATAAGGAAATAAACTTCCGGTTTCCTCTTTTTGTCTATAAGGGATCAGCTTCTAGCTTTCAGTGTACCTAATAAGTAGAAGCTAGGAACTAAAAATTATGGCTACAGACGTATTAGATTTAGAAAAAAAACTTCTTGAAAAGCAGGAAAAATTAGACGAATTAAAAGAAAAGCTTGAAAAGGAAAAAGAAGAATACCGCGAAGGTCTCCAAAAACTTGCTCATATGACTGCAGATGAAGCACGAGGTGCTCTCATGGAAGAGACAGAGAAGAGTGAGGCATCCTCTATTGCAAAGCTTATCCGTGAGCGTGAAGAAGAGGCAAAAAGAACAGCAGATAGAAAAGCCCAGGAAGTAATCGTTGAGGCAATGAGACATGGAACCATTAATTATGTTGCTGAATTCACAGTCTCAATTGTAAAAGTTGAAGATGAGGAAATGAAAGGACGGATTATTGGAAAAGAAGGCAGAAATATCCGAGCTTTTGAAAGTGCAACAGGAGTTGATATTGATTTGGATGAAGAAGGGGTTATTCGCCTTTCTTCTTTTGATAGTATCAGACGAGAAATTGCTAGACGAGCACTTGAAATTCTTTTGAAAGACTCAAGAATTCAGCCTTTCAGAATTGAAGAAGTTGTCAATCAAGTTAAGCAGGACTTGGAAAAGATTATGTTCCAGGAAGGCGAACAGCTTTCTCATACAGCCGGTGTCTTTAATTTACCAGTCGACCTTATTAAAATGCTTGGACGATTTAAATTCCGAACATCTTATGGACAAAACCTTATAACTCATTCTCTTGAAGTCAGTAAAATTGCAGTTGGTATTGCAGCTGAAATTGGAGCAGATGTTGATGTTGTTCGTTTGGGCGGATTATTACACGATATTGGTAAAGTTGTCGAAGGAGAAGGAAGTCACGTCAAATTAGGGGTGGAGCTTCTTAAAAGATATGGTTTGCCAGAAGCAATTATTAATACTGTTGCTGAGCACCATGAAGACAAGCCATTTTCATCTGTTGAATCAGTTATTGTACATATTGCAGACCAAGCATCAGGTGGACGTCCAGGTGCACGGTATGAGGACGTTGAGAAATATGCAAATAGACTCAAGGAAATGGAAGATATGGCAAAAAGATATGAAGGAGTCGAAGATGCATACGCGTTTGAAGCAGGGCGAGAATTACGAGTTATTATCAACCCAGGAAAACTTGATGATGCCCAAACAGTGATTATTGCAAAAAAGCTTAGAGATGAAATTAGTAAGTCTTTGGCAATTCCTGGTGAAGTGAAAGTTACTGCAATTCGAGAATTCCGCGCAGTTGTTGGAGAAAGCCTCTAAATTATTCTTCAATAGGTTCTATTCCAATAGCATATATTATAAATTGTTTTATTCGTTCTTATAGGTACTAAGGAGTGATAGCTTTTTATTCCTTCTTCTCTATTCCCTCCATTTGAAAGAACACGTTCTGATCCTTCTTTCTCTAGCATTGTTCTCATGTCAGCATAATGGTAAATGGACCTTACTTTTGTTTTAAGAAGTTCTTTGGTTTCTTCATTCTCAAAAACAATACTATCCCCCGGTTACATTTCTTGATAACAAGTGTCTTTTCTATCTTTAAGGGTTCTTCCTTCTATTCTTTTTATCCCTTTTTTGATTGTATGGATAGGACGGGCTCTTAGAATTAAGAAATATTCCATACTGAATGGTATATCAACATATTGATATAGTACGCCACATTGACAATAATCTCGTTTGCATTGTATTGTTAGTCTAATCTACATACTGCCTAGGAGGAGGTGAAATAATGACAAAAAGAGATTTAATCGAACTCGTTGCTAAAAAAGCAAACCTTACCAATAAAGCAGCACGGGAAAGTGTTCAAGCAATGCTTAATGCTGTCCGCGATTCTCTGAAAAGAGGAGAAAAGGTTGTTTTGACTGGATTTGGAACTTTTTCAGTACGAAAAAGAGCAAGTAGACCGGGGAGAAATCCAAAGACCGGTGCAAAGCTTACAATTGCTGCACGAAAAGCTCCTGGATTTACACCAGGTAAAACATTAAAGAAAGCAGTACGGTAAGGTAGTGCTTTCACATTTGAAGAAGAGGTTTTTTACAAGTTATTTGTGAGAAGCCTCTTTTTCTGTTAGTATAGATATACTCTTTATCCTTCGAGTAAGTTTTGTTTACAAACGAATCGAGAAATTTTACCTTAAGTAAAGTCGAAGGGTTCTCGGCTCATCTGCCAGTTGGCGGATTCGCTCGAATAATAAAAATTCTATGTCTGCAATTTCTGTTAAAAATTTAGTCAAAGAATATACGGTGTATAAAAAAGAACCGGGATTTTTGGGATCCCTTAAATCACTTGTTGCAAGAAAATATGAAAAAGTACGTGCTGTTGATGATATCTCTTTTGAAATTGAGGAAGGGGAGCTTATTGGTTTTATTGGACCAAATGGAGCTGGCAAAACAACAACTCTAAAATGTCTTTCCGGACTTTTGTATCCAACAGGTGGAGAAGTAAAAGTTTTGGGATTTATTCCTTTTCAACGCAAAACAAAATTTCTTAAAAATATTGCACTCGTTATGGGACAAAAAAATCAATTATGGTGGGACTTACCTGCAATGGAAAGTTTTGCATTAAATAAAGAGATTTATGAAATTCCTGAAAAGCAGTTTCAAGAAGTAGTTGCAGATTTGTCAAAATTATTGGAAGTTGAAGAATTTTTGAAAGTCCAAGTCCGCAAACTTTCTTTGGGACAGCGAATGAAAATGGAGCTTATTGCAGCACTACTTCATAATCCAAAAGTATTATTTCTAGACGAACCAACCATTGGACTTGATGTTGTTATGCAGCAAAATCTTCGTGAGTTTATCCGTGAATATAATAGAAAATATAAAGCAACTATCTTATTAACGTCTCATTACATGGGAGATGTAGAAGCGTTAGCAAAAAGGGTAATTGTGATAAATCACGGAAAGATACTCTTTGATGGACAACTTGCAGATTTGGTAAAAAAACATGCTCCTTACAAAGTGGTTTCTGTTGTTTTGAATAACATGCCCAATCCTAAAATATTAGAAGGACTGGGTGAAATTGAAAAGCTTAAATATCCAGAGCTTGTTATAAGAGTTCCAAGAGAAAAAGCAAGTGAAATAGCAGGGACGATCCTTGCCAAACTTCCTGTGGAGGATGTTACGATAGAAAATCCATCTGTTGAAGATATTATTAGGGATGTTTTTTCTGCAAATAAGTAAGATGGTATTATGCGATATGTTAGACTCTTTTCACTTTTTTTCCAACATGTCTCAGAACAGAGAGCACGGACTTTTGTGTGGTTTATCCTCTCAATTTATAGTCCCGTTATCATGATTCTCTTTTGGAGAGGTGCTGCAACAACTGCTTCTGGATGGAATGCTTCAACAATTACTTCGTATTATCTCCTCCTTGTTGTTGCTGGAGCAATGCTTATGTCCCACATTGAAGATGATGTTGCGCGGATAGATATTCAAGAAGGAGGATTATCCGCATATCTTCTTAAACCATTCAGTTATTATTGGATAAAATTTTGTGGAGAACTTCCATGGCGGGCTTTTCAGGGAATATTTGGTGTGGTATCTTTCACTATTATTCTTTTATTTTTTCATGTTAAAGTTTCAATTGATTTTAATTCTTTTTCACTGTTAGGTGCGTTACTTATGGCACTTTTTGCGTATATGATTTCCTTTACCTATAAGATGATTTTAGGTATGCTTGCATTTTGGTTTACCGATATTAGTGGAGTGTATCAGTTGTCAGAGATGCTTATTTTTATTTTTGCAGGGTATATTGTTCCTCTCAGACTGTATCCTGATGTTTTTTCTCATATTGGATATATGTTGCCCTTTTCGTATATTGTCTATTTTCCTATTGCTGCATTGCAGGGCACTTTATCACAAATAGATATGGTAAAGATTTTTAGCATTCAAATAGGCTGGATTATCGGACTCTACTTTCTTTATTCTTGGATGTGGAAAAAAGGAATTAAAGTATATACTGGAGTGGGTCAATAGCACTATGAAAAAATATTTAAAAGTTTTTTTACTTTTACTCAAATTAAATCTAGCATCACTTATTGCTTATAGAGCAAATTTTATTAATAGTTTTGTCATAAATGTGGGATGGGGAGTTGTGTCGATTCTTCAAATTATTATATTAACCAATAAAACAGCGAGTGTGTATGGGTGGAGTAAATATGAATTATATATTCTTGCTGGAATTTATGGTATCGTCATCGGGCTTTTCCATATGTTTTTCTCAAGTAACTTTGAACGCTTTTCTCGAATTACTCTATATGGACAAATGGATGGGTATCTCATTAAGCCAATTGACCCACAATTTCTTCTTACGTGTTCTATTTTTAGACCACTTCATATATTTAGAATCATTTTAGGTATTGGGTTTGTGGCTTTTGTACTACAGATCATACACGTGCATGTTAATTTTCTTGATTTGATTGAGTTTTCGTTGTTAGTTATTGGTAGTGTTGTTATAATGTATTCTTTCTGGTTGCTTGTTACAACAGTAACAATTTGGTTTAGCAATTTATCTAACCTTGCAGATATGCTGTACAATGTCTCAAATATAGGTAGATATCCTCCGCAAATACTTCTTAAAACAGGAAATGTTCTTCTTTTTATCCTTGTACCACTCACCCTTATTTCATCTGTTCCAGGAAGACTTCTTATTCATAAGATAACAAGTCTTGAAATATTTAGTATTCTATTTTTTGCAATTTCCTTATACTTTTTATCAAGAAAATTTTTTACTCATGCACTAAAATCGTATACAAGTGCGAGTAGTTAAAACTAGCTCCTCGTTACCAGTTTAGAACCTATGGCAAATTGGAAAACATATTACTTAGTTGCCAGAAATACCTGGGATGAAACACTAACCTATCGTCTTAACTTTATGGTGTGGAGACTTCGTGTGTTTTTGTCTCTTATTGTAACGTATTTTCTTTGGTTAACATTACTTCCCTCAGGTGTATCTTTTGCGAGTTACAATCAGAAGACAATGCTCACGTACATTTTAGGGAGCGCCATACTCTATGCAGTTGTCATGGCAACCCGTGCAGCAACAGTTGCAGACGATATTGTCCAGGGAGACCTTTCAAATTACTTGATAAAACCCCTCAATTACATAGGATATTACTTTGCGAAAGATATAGGGGATAAGGGGATGAATATCCTATTCTCACTTATTGAAGTCTCACTGGTGTTTCTTATATTTAAACCACCTTTTTTTGTCCAAACAAATAGCTTGTATCTTATTGCTTTTCTCTTTTCAATTTGTTTTGCTGTCATCATTAATTTCTCAATAAACATGATGCTTTCATTCATTGGATTTTTTAGCTCTGAGGCATGGGCTCCTCGATTTATATTTTTTATTCTTGTTACGTTTCTTGCTGGAACTACTTTTCCGCTTGATGTTCTTCCTAAGCCTCTTTTTTGGCTATTGGAGGTATTGCCATTTCCTTCTCTTTTATATGCACCCATGAAAATCTACTTAGGACAACTGTCATTACTTCAAGTGGGTCTCTATCTGAGTATTGGTTGTGTATGGAGTAGTATTCTTCTTTTTTTGGTTTATAGATTATGGATGAAAGGACTCAAACGTTATTCTGCAGAGGGGAGATAAATAAACAAATACTGAAATAACAAATATGCAAATAATCAAAGAATGTAAGAAGTACTTTACTATATGGTTACGATTAACTGAAGGAACAACGCAAATTGCTTTTTCTTCACGTTTGGGTGCTGCTATATTTATCTTTGGAAAATTACTTCGTTTTGTATTCTTTTTCTTTTTCATTTTAATTCTTTTTAGTAAAACAAAATCGATTGCTGGGTATACTTTTTGGCAAATGATTTTTTTCTTTTTAACTTTTAACATTATCGATACTATTCCTCAATTTCTTTTTCGAGATGTGTATAGATTTAGAGGACAAATTGTTAATGGGTATTTTGATCATGTTCTTCTTAAGCCTATGTCCCCATTATTTAAAGCACTTTTAGGGGGGAGCGACATTTTTGATTTATTTATTATAGTATTTTTACTGATAGTACTTTTTGTTGTTTTTCCTCACTTAGGTGCAGTACCGCCTCTCCATATTGTTCTATATATTCTTCTTATAATAAATGCCTGTCTTATTGCTCTTGCTTTTCATATTATTGTGTTATGTTTGGGAATCATTACAACTGAAGTAGATAACACAATTATGCTCTATCGTGATGTTACGCAAATGGGAAGATTTCCAGTAGAAATCTATAAAGAACCAGTGAGAGGAATACTTACCTTTGTTATTCCAGTCGGAATTATGATGACGTTTCCTATGAAGGCGCTTTTCGGTCTTTTTACGTTCCCTGCGTTGGTAGTGGCATTTGGCGTATCAATAACCCTGCTAACATTGAGTCTATTCTTCTGGAGATATGCTCTAAAGCAGTATGCAAGTGCAAGTAGCTAAACCTATTGCTAATAGGCCTAATTTCTTAATATCTTATATTCATGTTATAATACCTCTATGATTATTACTCTACGTACTATTTTTTGGACAATACTGATTCTTTTAGGAATTTGGTTTGTGTATGCCATTAGGACAATTCTTCCTCCATTTATCTTTGCTGGAATTTTTGCTTTTCTTTTTAATCCCGTGGTTGATCTGTTTTCAGAGAAAATGAAGTTGCCAAGAATATTGTCAATTATTTTGATTTATGCAGTACTTATTACAATATTTGTTTTTGGCAGTATTACTCTTAGCTCCCGAATTATTGAAGAATCTTCTGAATTAAGGAATTATACAACTCATGTTTTATCAACAGCTCACTCTCAGTTTCAATCTTTGCCAGATTGGCTTCGTCCAACAGCATATGATTTCTTATTTAGTCTTAGAAAGTCACGGTTTTTAAACTTTTTTGAAGCACCTCCATTTTTCCCATTCTTTACTCAGGCTATTTCTCGAATTATTAGTTTTCTTATTTTTCTTTTTTCAGGTTTTTATTTCCTAAAAGATGGCAAACTCTTTTTTGCACGAATTCTTAATAAAATACCTAAAGAATATAAAGAGGATGTTGCAACACTTTTCCGAAAAATAAATATGCTTCTGGGAGGATATCTGAGAGGAGAAATTTTTCTCGTTTTTTTAATGTCGATTGTGACCTATATTGCTTTAAGTATTTTAGGAATTCATTTTGCTGCAATCATTGCTATCTTTTCGGGTTTTGCTGAAATTGTTCCTGTTATTGGACCCATTGTAGCAGGAAGTGTTGCTGTACTGGTTGCTATATTTACTGGCTCAGCTAATTTTGGGTTATCTCCCATTAATGCCTCCCTTGTTATTGTTGCCATTTATTTTATTTTACGACAGTTGGAGGATTACTTTGTTATTCCTTATGTCATGGGGAAAATTACAAAATTGCCACCGTTTGTCATTTTCTTTTCAGTGATTGCCGGAGGACATATTGCTGGGCTTTTAGGACTTATTCTTGCTGTTCCTGTTACGGCAATTCTTAGACTACTTATTGAATTTTATTTTGAAAGGGTGAATAAAAAAGTAACTAAATAATGCTTTATAATGAGTTCTAGGAAGGAAGTAAGCCAGATTCTGTTTCATCCCTTGCAGGACTAGACCGCAATCTTTCTCACGCATGATATTTGCTCACACATGCCCACCTTTCAGTGAGATGCCTTCAATCTTTCGTGCTGGGTAAGATACGTAAACGCACGGTTCGGAAGTTGCAGCAGGGAGGATTGCCCGTTTCACACCCATTCGTCTCTGTTGCTCTCAAATCCTGTCAATTCAGGATCCGTTCTCTTTGTCACATATGGGTAAAACAAAAAGACACAAGCTATCACTAGTCGGAGCTTACGCTCCATCCCTGATCCTACATCTGTCTGGACTTTCCTGTCGCCTTATCGGCGACTAGCGGTCCTTCTTCCTAGAACTCCTGTCATTATAGCAGAAAAATGGTATGAGTGCCAATTTTGGACGAGGAAGGTCAAGTTAGGAGAGGGTTTGGCAGAGCATTTTATATTCACAATTCTCACAAGCAATAGATTTATTACATACAAAATCACTTCTCTCTATCTCTTGAGCTTTTTCAAGAATAACCCGTTTTGCTTCTTCTAGTTCTTCAAGCGTACGAGTTGTACTAAATTTTTTTCCTTCTTCAAGGTAATAAAGAGACAGTGTTACTGCGTCAGGTCTTCTCTGGTAAAGAGGATCGCGTATCTCTGAAGCTGCAAGGCCATAAAGGGTGAGCTGAAAGTTATTCTTAACTTCTCTTTCTGAGGGGATATTATTACCAGTTTTATAATCTATAATTTCTAAACGTTTTTCATCAAGTCTATCTATTCTATCAATTCTTCCTCCAACTTTTATTTTTCCAACAGGAAATTGAAAGGGAATTTCAAGACCAATAGGAAGGTTATGGGGGTTAAAATTTTCTTGTATATAATTTCTGACAAGAAAGAGTCCTTGCTGGTAGGCTGTCTCTTGATGTGCGGTACTTGCATATCCTTCAGGAATCCATACTTCTTGAAGAATACTTTCTATATCTTCAACTGCTACTGATTGTCCCTCGACGGCTCGCATGTAGAATTCTTTCAGTGCGCTATGAACACTTGTGCCAAAGGATTGGCTTGCTGTTTGAGGCGTTGGGATTTTTAGCATATATTTTAATTTATAATGAAGAGGGCATGTCTCAAATGTTTGAATTTGGGAATAGGACAAGTATGTTATAGGGGATACTGTATGGATTGTGGAATCTGCTAGGTTAGTAGTATCTTGTTTGGGAAATATATCAATAAGGCTTAACTGGGCTTTTTGTTTAGACAGTTGTATCTTTGCCTTTTCTACATCTTCAATACTCAATGCCTCACTGACAAACGGTGAAGTTTTTCTCTCTCTTTTTCCTTCACCATAAAAATGAGATGTAGTAAGAAATAAGGTATCCTTCGCTCTCGTCATTGCAACATAAAAAAGCCTTCTTTCTTCCTGCAGATGGAAATCTCCTTCAGGGAGGATTTCTTTAATAAGATTTTCTTCCAAAGGTATTTGTTCTTTTCTCTCTCGTGATGGAAAACGCTGCGTAACTAAATTAGTGATAAATACAACCGGGAATTCCAAACCTTTACTTGAATGAATGGTAAGAATATTAACTGCATTATTCTCGCTCCAGTCAACACTTGCTGCAAGAGGACTTTCTCCCATTTGCATTGATAAATCTATCCAATCAACTACTGCAAAAACAGAAGCGTTATCGTGTTGTGCTTCATATCCTTTAAGTTTTTCAAAAAATTTAGCAATGTTTTGGGCTCGAATTTCATCTTTTTGATTTTTAACTTCTAAATAATGAACAAGAAGACCACACTCTTCCAAGAAATAATAAAGGATTTGACCTGCTGTCTCTTTGGGTATCAGCTGCAAGTGTTTTTGAAGTAAATCGAGAATATTTTCTATTTGTACTCTTCCTTCTTCGCTTATTTCAACTTCAGAAATTCTCTGGAGAGTTTTAAAAAGAGAAATATTGGTCTTTTTCGCAAAGTTTAAGAGTGTTGCAATATTCACAGCCGGAATGCCAAAGACCGACATGGTAAGTACTCGATAGAGAGAAGATGAATCCTCAAAATTATACAAAACTTTTAGATAAGCAATTAAATCTTTTATTTCTTCTTGATGAAACAGTTGTCCAGGACCTAGAAATTGGTAGGGGATTTTTCGCCTGTCTAATGCGCGTAAAAAAGGTTGTGAATGATCGTTTGCTCTTACTAGGATGGCAAAATCTTTATATTGATATTTCTTTTTTTTAAGTAAGTCTTGGATTGTCTGTACAACTCTTTCGGCTTCATTTTCAACAGTATCTGTTAAAAGAAATTGTACAGGTTGTCCCATGACTTTTCTTTCAGCAGAAAGTTTTTTATTAATATGCTCTTTTACCTCAAGTCTGTCTGGGTTGTTATATTGAATTGCTTTATATGCTGTATCTAAAATATTGCTAGTTGAACGATAATTTTTTGTTAATGCAACAATCTTTGTTTCAGGAAAATGTTTACGGAATTGAATCATATTTGAAATTGCAGCTCCTCTCCATCTATAAATTGCTTGGTCATCATCGCCAACAACGGTGATATTCTTTTTATCTCCTGCAAGAAGGATAATTAATTGATTTTGAGAATAATTGGTGTCCTGAAACTCATCTACTAATATGTAAGAAAATTGTTGTTGATATTCTCTGAGTACATTTGGTCTTATTCGGAATAATCTCAAAACATTTGCAATTAAATCTCCAAAATCCATAATACTTTCTTTTGCTTTAAGCTCATCATATGTTTTATATGCATGTGCTAGCTCCACTATTTTTTCTATTTCCATTCTTTCAGCGTCTCGTTCTTTAGAGTCTTGTAACTTGCCATTTTCCATTTGCTCAGCAAAATTGATGTATTCATCTGGTGTTATATCTTCGTCCTTCAGTCTTGAAAAATGTTGTAAAAGTCCCTGAAGAAATTTATTAGGATTTCCTAAGGGTCGGTAGTAATGTAACTTTAATTTGAATATATTTTCTCGTAAAAAGAGAATAGATTCTGCTTCAGTAAGCATTTTATATTTTGGGTCAAGTCCAATATCAATTGCGTTTTGTCTGAGGATTCTGTCACAAAATGCATGGAAAGTTGCAATCCACATATCGGTATACCCATAAGGCATGACGACGTCAATTCTTTCTTCCATTTCTTTCGCAGCCTTTTCAGTAAATGTAAGAGCTAAAATATTATGTGGAGAAACTTGCTTTTCTAAAATCAGATGTTTTATTCGTTCAGTAACAACCGTTGTTTTACCCGTACCTGCCCCAGCAATAATAAGAAGTGGACCGTCACCATGCGTAATAGCTTCACGTTGTTCTTTATTGAGAGTATCGTAGGTTGTCATACATCAGCAATTGTAGCATAATTTTGAGGCTAAATGTGGATAGTCTGATTGTTTAATTAACAATAATTATTCCATGCTGTGCAGGAGTAAGGTGGTTATGATATCCAAAGCGACCTACTTTAGAAAACGTAAGAGACACTGAGCTATTCATCCCAAAAGTACCTAAATTAAGCAATGGATAGTTGGTGTGGGTAGGGTGAGGATCAGAGCTTATATTGGCATCGCTACCTGATTTATTAACCCAGGTAATTTTTGTTCCGGACGTAATAGTTATCACACCAGGAACAAATCCATAGGGGGTAACAGTTATCAGAATTTCAACAGGAACAGTCGGAGTGGATTTGGGAAGAGATTGAGATTGTTTTCCTGTTGGTGCTAAGGCGTTAATTGGGGTTTGCATCATGGTGCGAAGATTGAAATTAGCATTTTTTGCCCAAAGGCTCAAAGCCAGTAGCAAAAGAAGCCCAAGACCAGCAATATAAAGCTTTTTCATACACAATGAGCATACACGAGATACATGAGTGATTGCAAGCTGGATTGCGAAAAATGATTTTTTGTAATAGGATTGAACAACTATGGTTGTAGATTTTCATCACTTACCACTTGTTAGGAAAAAAGAATTAGCAAAAGATACCTTTGGTTTCTCTTTTTCAACAAATGGTAAAGATATGTCCTTTCTACCGGGACAATATATTACCCTAAAACTTACCTTTGGTAATACCTATGAAACAAGGGATTTTAGTGTGGCATCATCTCCGACAAATAAAGAGACCGTACAGATTGTTACAAAAAGAGGTTTAAGTGAGTATAAAAAAAAGCTTTTTTCATTAGAAAAAGAAGAAACGGTTGAGATGTCTTTCCCTACAGGGGGTTTTATTCTTGATACAAAAGATGCTGTCCCACAGATTTTTATTTCAGGAGGAATAGGGATAACGCCATTTTATAGCATGTTGCAATTTGTTTTTGAAAGAAAGCTAGTAAAACCAATCCAACTTTTTGCATCTTTTTCGACAGAAGACGATATTATTTTTCATAAAAATTTAAAACAAGTTGAAAATGAAATGAAAAGTACTCAGGTCATCTATACTATTTCCAAACCAACAACTCATTGGAAAGGTGAAAAAGGAAGGATTAGTCAAGAATTGCTCCATAAATATATTACCGATATATCTCTTCCTATGTATTACATCGTTGGTAAGCAAGACATGGTAGATGATATATTTGATATGCTACAGCGGATGGGAATAGAAAATAATAAGATAAAGGTAGAGTATTTTAGTGGGTATTAAAGAGGTAATGAGTGTACCACTACGCATCAAGTAATTTTTCTTGAGATACCTCTAAATTTTTTGTTGAGGAAAGTTTATCTCCAAGTGAAGTAAATCCTTTAACTACCTGAGTGTATTGTGAGGAAGCATTGGTAAGATGACGACCTAATATATCTATTGATTCATTAACTTTTCCATGATCTATTTGGAGTGCACGAAGAATTCTAAAGACTTCTTTACTTCTCTCTTCAATTTTCTTACCCTCAAAAGACAGAAGAATTGTTTGGAGATGAGCATATAATGTACTGGGAGAGACAATATAGACACGTGCTTTACGGGCATATTCTAATATGTCATCAATATTCACCAGTTCATAAAAAACAGATTCACTTGGAACATACATAAGCGCGAAGTCCATTGTCCCTTCGTCTGGTAAAATGTATTTTTTTGCAATTGTATCTATATGTTTTTTTACATCTCTTGCAAATTCTTTTTTATATTCTTCCTTTTCTTTTTCACTTTCTGCTTTGACATACTTTTGGAAATTTTCCAAAGGGAATTTTGAGTCGATAGACAGGATACCTGCATCTGTTTGAATTGCTGCATCAACTTTTTCACCACTTCTAAATTGATATTGTAAATGAAAACTATTTTTTGGAAAAATTTGCTGTATTAAATCTTTTAATACTTGTTCTCCAAGATTACCTCGTAACTTTGGACTCTTCAAGAAATCTTGCAACTCTTGCATATTACGTCCAATTTCACTCATTTTTCCAACTTCCCGATTAACATCTCTCATCACTTCTGCTGCTCGATCCAAACGTTCATTGAGTTGTCTGGTGTTCTCTTGGAGTACATGGGTCATTTGTGTAGAATTTTGTTGTAGGGATTGTTGTACTGTCTTGACCCATTCGAGGAGGGTTGGATCTATAGATGCTGGTTGTTTTTTACTGAGCAAATAAAAGAGTATTCCAAAACCAAGGACAATAATTCCGAGAAGAAAAAAAAACTCTGTGGGCATGAGTCTAGTATAGCATACCCTTCTTTCAGTCTTAGGCTGTAGTTCATCAGTTGCTTCAAGTTTATACACCCGTTATAAATACGTGTAGATTTTTACCCTAGAGGTAAATGAGGCAAACTCCGATGATAATAACAACAATAGATACTGATTTAAGAATAAGGTGTTTTTTCTGAATACTTTCTTCAATAATATGAGGAAACCATTTGGAAAAGATAATAGCTAAAAGCAATACAAATACTGGTTGGGTACCAGTAAGGACACTCACGAGGGCAACTGGCGCAATTGCAAATGCAAATGAAGCAAATAATTCCGCAGTAATGGCGATACCTTGGTTAATAGACATAATAAGCCAGACCTTTATTGGAAGATGGATACCTTCTTGCATAAAATGTTGCCGATACTTTGGTATCAGAAGTAAGGAAAAAGCTCCCAATCCTCCTCCGACTGCTTGATAAAAAAATGCTGTCCAAAAGTCTGTATTAACAACAACAAATTTAAAGAGAATTGGTGTGCATGCATACAGTAAACTTGAAAGCATCATATGCCAAAATGCTTTTCGTGGACGCAGTATATTGCCTTCTAGCTTTTCGACTGTCAAGGAAACAGCAGCGATAAAAATGATGATAAATCCAAATAGTTGCTTAAGTTCTATTGATTCTTTCAACAGAATAAAAGACATAACCAAAACAAAAATAGGGATGAATTGAAAAAGTGGAATAACTCGTGATGTTTCTTCTTCTTTTAATGCTTTAAAATAGGGAATAAGGTAATAAATAAAAAACATTCCAGACAAAAGTAAAACCCCTATCTGGAAAAAGGTGAGTAGTGCCGGTCTATGAAACAAAAGAATGATTAAGCCAAAGCAAGCATAGAGAATTCCCTCATTGATAATAATAACACTGGTATTTTTAACATGTTTGTCTGCTAAAAATTTTTCTCCCAAACTATCAATAGAATTTAAAAATGGTGTAAGGAGTGCATACCAAATCCACATGATACTAGTATATCAAGAAGTATGAATTAAAAGTTGTTCCAGAGGACTTGATTGGTGACTTCATGGTGGTAAATGACTTCTCCTGCTTTTACTTTTGTTCCTAATTCTCTTGGTGATCTGTCTGCAGCAGTTTGTTTGAATTTAATATATTTTTGTTTGTTTTCTTCCCCTAATATTTTTGTTACAAAATTGCTATTTTTGAAAAGTCGCAGAGCGTCGTATATATTACCTGGTAATGTTTTTGTTCTATCAGATTCAGCTGGAGTTACTAGAGCTCCTTCAAGTCCTGTTTTGATTAATGTATATAGTACTACATATGGATTTGCATCTGGCGCTACTGAGCGTACTTCTATACGTGCTGTGCGTTCATTTGCGACAGGAATCCGTATCATCGAACCTCGATCAATAGGAGAGACTTTAATTTGATTTGGTGCTTCAAAATGTGGATCAAGCCTTCTATATGCATTGACACTTGAATTAAGAGTGAGACAAATTTCCTGAGCATGATTGAGTACCCGATAAATAAAATTCCATGCTTCTTGAGAAAGTCCTTCTTTGCCATCCTTTTTATAGAAAATATTCTTTCCATTTTTTGCAAGTGAAAAGTTTGTATGCATACCACTTCCATTGATTCCGACAACAGGTTTGGGAAGAAAGGTTGCAGTCATGCCCATTTTGTGTGCGACTTGTCTGCAAAGTAATTTATAGAGTTGTATTTTGTCACAAGCTCGTAACACTTCATCATAAGAAAAATTCATTTCGAATTGTGATGGTGCAACTTCTGGGTGATCTTTCTCATTCCGAAATCCTAGCG
>CAZRBN010000021.1:0-1207 GCA_964598355.1 uncultured Gammaproteobacteria bacterium | reverse complement strand
GCTTCTGCTGCTGCGTCGATAAATTGGCGAAGTCCATCTAATGGTAGTGAGTGATAATATCCACCTTGAGAAATAAGCTCAAATCCTTTTTCTATATTGAATGTTTGTTCGGCGTGTCGGCCATTAACTAAGAATCCTTCAATTTCAGCAGAAGCATATGCTGTAATTCCATCTTTCTTTTTTAAATTTTCTGTATATAACTGTAATTGTCCGCGAAAATCAGAAATATACGGAGTATGATCTCGTCCCAAAACATTTGCAAACATAAGTACTTTTCCTGGGCCAAAAATATCTGCAGGAAGGTGTTTCATACTACCAAAATCAGGAGATAGTCGTAGGTCTGATTCGTGCTGGGCTGTAAATCCTTTAATCGATGAACCATCAAATGTTAAATTTTCAAAGGAATCAATAAAAAACTTTTTATCATAATCCAACATGTGGAATCTTCCTTCTAAATCAGTAAAGCAAAGAGTAACAGCCTTCAATCTTTTCTCTTTTTTTAAGTAATCAAGTGTGTCTTGTTGAATTTTCTGTGACGGATATTTTTGTGCGTTTTCAGAAAGTGAAAGATTCATTTCTTCTAAAACGTCATAAGGCAGTTCTAGAAAATTTTTCATTTCTGTTGTATCTTTTTCTACTGGTAAAAATTGCACAGATTTTTTAGGCATAAATTTTTTGGAGACAACAATGTCAAAGTATGGAGACTTCGTAGTCGGGATCCTTCACTTTACCTTAGGATAAACTTCTACAATGAAGATATACAATTTATAATATGTCTTAGATTTTTTGTCAACAAGCAAATATAGATGAAAATGTTCTAAAAAAATTTAAGAAAATTTAGAAAATTATTTACAAAAGAAAAATTCTATGCATATACTAGATTATGTAGTATATAAATAGAATTTTTTATATATACATACTTAATATAAAATATTAATTTGAAGGAGGTGAAATAAAATGGCAAAAGGATGGTTACAATCAACTCTTGAAATGCTTGGTCTTTCTGAAAAGAAAAGTTCTCCAGCACGAAAAGTGACTCGAAAAGCAACGCGATCAGTTGCAAAAAAAAGTAAAGTTGTGAAAGCAAAAGCTGCACCAAAGCGAACAGCGAAGAAAGCAGTAAAAGCAAAAAAGAAAAAAAGATAATTTATAAATTATTTGTTCTTATTTAATTTACCCTCTTAATAAGAGGGTAAATTTTTATTTA
>CAZRBN010000020.1:0-18477 GCA_964598355.1 uncultured Gammaproteobacteria bacterium | reverse complement strand
GATGTGCTCAACGTCCTGGGCGGTGTCCTTGGCGGAGAGGTGCCACAGCAGCTCGCCGGAGGCATCCGCGCAGCTTTTGATGAAGGCGGCGTTGGCCCGGGCCACTGCGCCGAATTCCGCTTGGGTCGGCGTGTGGTCCATTGGCATTTGCGCCGTCGGTACCGTGGCCGGGTCGCATCTGATTGGGCTGCTCTTACCAATGCCGCGCGGGTCGAAGGTGACGACATCGTACTGGCGCTGGAAATCGGAGACGTGCTGGGCCGTCCGCATCTCCCCGCCCATCGTCTCCATGATTCCCACACCTGGCCCGCCCGGCAGCAACAGCAGCACGCCCTTGCGCTTAGCCGGGTCCACGGCCGGCGCACGCGCGATGCGAAGCGTGATCTTGCCGCCGTCGGGCGCGGCGTAATCGATCGGCACCGGTAGCCCGGCGCACTCCGTGTCCGGCACATCGCCACAGGGTGCCCAGGCCAGCCCCGGGTTGGCCGTTTGGGCGGAAGCCGTACCCATGGTCACGACAACGCGCGCAGTGAGCGCCATGGCAACGAACGCGAAGCGGGACCAAAGCATGATTGATTTCACCCACGAGGAACGGGTTCGCAGCGGGCCAGTTGATCGGGCCAGCGTTAAGGTGAGCCGCGGTACGGTGAGTTTGCTCGGGGTCGGCGCGGTTCGCAAGTACTCGACGGTTGATGACGAGTTGGCGTGAACGATCCTACGTTCACCGCCGGCATTCATAGAGCACGAACGATTCAATAAAGATCGGGTAGCGCTGAATGATCTTCCATTGAAATCCAGCAAGTGAAATCAAAGATTCGATAACGTCGAGATCGGAATGGGACGACAACATGACGTAAAGGCAACCGCCGAGCCTGAGCCGTTCGTACGCCTGCGCGAAGAACGGTGCGATGTCCCTATGTTTTGGCCCTGAGTGCCAACCCCGATCGGCAAGATCCCGCGGCTGTTTGTTGTGTTTGGGCAAGTTCGCGAAAATGACGTCAAACTCGGGACCGGAGACGAACCCGGACAGCAAGTCCATGCAGACAGGTTGAACTTGCGCACGCACCCCATTGCTCTGCGCGTTCTCTGGGACCGAGAGCGCCGCGTTGGGATTGATATCGGTTGCGATGACGGTCGGAGCGCCTGACCGCGCTGCGGCGATAGCCAAAATGCCGCTTCCTGTTCCGACATCAAGCACGCGCTTTCCGCGCAGGTCGAGGCGATCGATGAAATTGGCAAACCGTTCACTGCTGATGAAGTATCCCGGATGAAAAACGGTTGGACGGACTACAAACTGCAATCCAGCCACCTTGGTTCGCCAGCTGCTGCGCCGACGCATGACCAGGTGATAGGAGAAGAAGTGGATGGTCGCGCGAAGGAAGCGCTGAACGAGACCGCTTGGACCGCGCACAGGGTGTCTCCCGGTTGGAGTCGTAATCGCAAGGTCGATGGGAATTGCAGTCGATTCCGAGGCTGCCATCAGTCCCGCCAGTGGCAGGTTATAATGGTTTCGCAGCAAAACAAGTTCCGCAAATCGTGTATCAAAATACATAAGGAACATCATTGGCGCTTGGGCATTGAGGTCGGCTAGCGCACCCAACCAGGGAGTCCCCATGCGCGCCTTGTTGATGGCGGCGGTTGTCACGACGGCCATCCTGTCGGCAGCCCTTGCTCTCGGACAAACCCCGCAACAACAGGCGCCGGCGTCGGCGCAGCCATCGGCGGTCTCGCTGGAGCCGCGGTCGAGCTTCCGGCCGACGTCCTCTCCGCAGTTACAGGTGCGACTCCATCAGGTTCGGTCGTCGTACAGGAGAGGGTGGTTGTCGGACAGCCTTTGCCCGAGACCGTCGTGCTCACCCAGTACC
Organism: uncultured Gammaproteobacteria bacterium; assembly: GCA_964598355.1. Lineage (GTDB taxonomy): Bacteria > Patescibacteriota > Microgenomatia > Levybacterales > UBA12049 > DASQJJ01. The sequence continues at coordinate 16,612 of CAZRBN010000020.1, read as the reverse complement.
ATCGCACCAGGATTATTCCTACGCGGTTGTCAACAATCGGCGTGTGGTTGTCGAGCCGCGAACCCGGCGCGTGATTCGAATCATCGAGTGACACAACAAGGATCGAGTGGCATCGTCGTACGCCGCCGTCAATTTGTAGATGCAGATTGGGTCGCGTCGCACGTTCCACTCGAAAATGGTTGATCCATGATCAAGAATTCGTGGTGGATTCAGCCGAGTCGCAGGCTGGATGCGGACAGCAAGACCGCGTTGGCGTCGGCCATCGGTCAACTGCTTCCTGAAGATCGTGGCTGGATTACGCTCGATGAGGCGGGCAGATTGTTTTCGAACATGCAGCCGCAATATGCGTTCGGCGAAATGGATGATGAGGGAAAGCAAAACCTGGAAAAGTTTGCGCGCGAGGTCTCGCGCCAATTTGAGTTTTGGCCAAATGAAAATCGGCTGTACTTCAGTGCCCGCACCGTCTGAGGCGGAGTTGCCGAGCCGACAGAGTTTTATGCTGTGTCTACGGGTCCCTGTTCTGGATCTTCGGCGCTGGACACGCTCGCCGCAGCCGTAGCAGAACGGATCAACGGATATTCCGGGCTCTCATAGAGAAGGCGAATTCCCTCGGCATCGAAGCGTTGCTCGTCGACCTCGAGATAAGCGCCTGCCAGTGACTGCGCCGGCAATACCTCCATGGCGAATTGAATTGCATCAGCGGCGCGTTCAAATCGCTGGTAACCAAAGGATTTGCCGCGCGATTTCCGCGTCCGGGCGGGGAACAATTCGGCTTCGCGGTCGTAGTCGAATGCAACCACTTTCCATCATGCTCCAGGGAGCGCCAATCTGCGGCGCAGGGACATATCGCCCCGAACGGCTTATCCGCTCCCTCTCACTATACACCTCCAGGGCAAATAGACGAAAAACATCGGAAAATGCCGGTTGGCCAGCCCTGCGATCCCGGCAAAACCAAAAAACCTCGATGTGTTCGCTTTGTCGGCCGGAGGCCATTATCCGATGGACCTGCTGCAGCAAATCGCCTAATTCCCTCTCCCTATCGGAACCCTGTACCCCGGGCCTGTCGGGCTCCCCCGGGGTGCTTTTACGAACGAATGCGCACTGTTTACGGTAGACCGAGCCGATATGCGCGCTCGGTTCCAAGTGCACGGCCAACTTCATTCACGGTGACGACCTTTGCAGAACACCCATGTCATGCCAGACGGACGCGCGCTGATGCGGGCGCTCGCACGCCATCGGGCTCCAGATCCTGCTCGCAGCGTCCTCGAAATTGTTATCACGATCGTGCCGCTGACGTTGCTGTGGCTGTTGATGTGGCGCTCGCTTGAAGTTGGATATGGGATTTGTCTGCTGTTGGCGTTTCCAGCGGCCGGCTTCCTGGTACGGCTCTTCATGATTCAGCATGATTGTGGCCATGGCGCTTTCTTCCGGAAACGCTGGTCAAACGACTGGGTCGGGCGCGTGATCGGCGTCCTCACGCTGACGCCTTATGACTTCTGGCGCCAGACGCATGCCCTGCACCACGCTGGGTCCGGCAATCTCGGTCGTCGCGGTTGGGGCGACGTCGATACGCTGACGGTCCGAGAATATCTGGCGTGCTCCCGGTTCGGCCGTTGGCGCTATCGGCTGTACCGGCATCCGATTGTGTTGTTCGGATTGGGCCCCACTTTTCTCTTTCTGTTGCAGCAGCGTTTGCCGATTGGGCTTATGCGCAATGGGTTGCGACCATGGGTGAGCGCGATGGCCACGAACGTCGCCATTGCGGTCATGTCGGCTTTACTGATCTGGCTCGTCGGCCTCGGGCCGTTCCTGCTCGTTCATCTGCCGATCACCTTGATCGGCGCGTCCGCCGGCGTCTGGCTATTTTATGTCCAGCATCAGTTCGAGCACACCTATTGGCGCGATGATCAGCATTGGGATTTGCATGACGCGGCGCTGCAGGGCAGTTCGCACTACGAGCTGCCGGGTATCCTGCGCTGGTTTACGGCGAATATCGGGGTGCACCACGTACATCACCTATGCAGCCGCATCCCGTTCTATCGGCTGCCGTTTGTGCTACGCGAGCACCCTGAGCTCAGCAAGGTCGGCAGGCTCACCCTGATGCAGAGCCTGTCCTGCGTCCGGCTTGCCCTTTGGGACGAATCGCAGCATCGGCTCGTTTCGTTCCGCGAGTGCGCGGCGCGGCACGGCATCGGCTGAATGGGCCTCTCGCTACCGCGCGCGGAATAACAACGTTGTCGGTGTTTTGTTCGCAAACGCCGCTAAGGTGCGACTGGAAACAAGGGCAGACGATGGAATACGTCGTAAAGGGTGAGACCCCCGAAGGTGAAATCACCATTGTTAAGCGCGGCTTCGCTTCACGAGAGGAAGCCGAAGATCATCCAATCCGCATGTCGCACTGGAAACGGGTATGGGTCGAGTTGATCCAGCCGGCTACTGACGATGAGGCCGGTCAAAGGTGACCGGCCGCGCGTCCGTTCGGTTTCCGTTCACCGCGGGCAACTGGCCGCGCGGGTCATTTAACCTTGAGGTTGACCGCGGATTCTTTTCCGCGATTGCTTTCGATCTCGTACTCGACGGTTTGTCCCTCGTTTAGGGTACTAAGGCCGGCCCGCTCAACCGCCGAGATGTGGACGAACACGTCTTTACCGCCACCCCCGGAAGGTTGAATGAAGCCATAGCCCTTCGTCGGATTGAACCACTTCACAGTACCTTTAGCCATTGCCGTCTCCAAAAATAGACCGGACACAATACCGATCGTGTTCGATTACGACAAGGCCGCGACCGTTTGCCTAACGGCCACCCGGACGACTCGGGTTGGCCCTTTCTAATCTTTAGGGCATATGAACGCTCAAAGATCAGACCAATAGCTTGATCGGATGCCGGTAACAAAAACCCGGATTATCCGTCGCTCAAACCATGGCAGGAGATCACAGTGGCACGGAAGCCGGCGACGCGGGCGGAATTTACGCTTTTTGACGTGGTTTATGAAGACGGCTCTCAGCGGTCGAATCGTAGGGTGCCGAGCGAAGTCCTCGGTGGCCTCGATGGCGATGCCCCGGCGCGGGCCATCATCGAAGAACAGGACCGGCTCATTGCCGAGAAGTCGGGTACGCCCGCCATTCCGGTAAAAAGCATATATCGGTCTGGCAGCAAAAAGCCCGATGAAAGCAGGCGTTCATCGCGCTAGCCCATGTCCTGAAAAGTGGATACCGGTTTTCTCGCCTGCGCGAAGGCGGAGCATTTGGTTTGATGCTTGCGTGGGCGTAGGCGGGCGGAAAGATCATGCTCAACGATGAGCTAAAGCGTGAGGACGATACGAGGAAAAAGTCACCCCGCTGCAATCACCAGGTACTGCTTCGGAACCATCGGTACGGCGCTTTGTTGAGCAATCGAGGTGGCAGTGGAGCAGACCATGGCGCAAACGAAATGGCTCGATGACGGCGCGCAGCCACCGGCTGGTCCAAAATTCGTTCTCATTGAATACGGCAGCCAGAATGGGCTGCACCGGCATGCCCGCGGTTTGACTTTTTCGGTCGACCGCAATGTGAGTGCAAATTTGTTGGAAGCGCATATCGAGACCGTGCTGTCCGAGGCACAAACCCTGGCCGACTTTGAACAGATCGACACGGTCTATGTGAGTATTCCGAAGTCCGCGAAACGTAGCTGACCACTCACGCGCGATGGGTCTTGCGCGTCCGCTTGATCGCGTACATCGCTTGGTCCGCCTTCTCGATCAGAACATCCAGTTCAGTGCCATCATCAGGAAAAATCGCAAGCCCGATGCTGGCATCAAGTACGACTTGATTGTCCTCGAACGAGAACGGCTGGCGGATTTCGGTGGCAAGCCGATCGGCATGGCGCAACGCGCCGTCGCGGCCGTCAATGTCGGCCGCAATGACCGCGAACTCGTCGCCCCCCAATCGAGCTACCGTGTCGGATTGCCGGGAAACTTTGCTGATGCGCTGGCCGGTCTCGCGTAGAGCCGCGTCGCCGGCGCGGTGACCATACGTATCATTGATGGGCTTCAGGCCATCCAGATCCAGGTTCAAGATCCCAAGCCGGGACGACTGCCGGCGGGCGAGGCTGAGGCTCTGCCGCAGGCGATCGTAAAACAAGGCGCGGTTGGCCAAGCCGGTCAGTGCGTCGTGGGTGGCACGATGGTAGAGTTCATGCGTCTCGTATTGGACGGCATGGTACATCGCCGAGGCGATGAGCCCGCACATCAGCTCCAGGATATGGACGTGCTCATCGGAAAAGGCATTTCGCGCCGCTGCGGCGATCTTCAGCACGCCAACCGTGGTTTCCCCGTGGTTCAGCGGGGCGACGACCATAGAGCGAAGCCCCACCCTGCGGCACGCCTCCTTGTCGACCCGGACGTCGCTTTCCGAATCATCGCAGCGCAGGACGGTCCGCTGCTCGACGCATAAACCCGACAGGCTGCCGGTACGCTGGAGCCGCAGCCCGAGCTGGTGCTTGGCCATGCCGGACGCTGCCCGGTAGACCATGTCGTCGCCTTCCGCCAACTCGACAATCGCCCCACCTGCGCCCGTGAGTTGTTGCACCCGTTCGGTGACGAAAGTCATGACGCCACCAAGATCAAGTCCAAGCTGAGCGATGTCCGTCTGCGCCTGGATGATCTCCATCAGAACCGAGGTGGGCGAACTGTTCCGAGTATCGCTGTCCATGCTCCGCTCCGGCCACTCGCCTGCATGATGCCGGAATCGCCGATCACGGCATGGTGCAAAAACTCGCTTTGCGCGCTTTGTCGGCGCGAAAAGTCACAATGGTTGAATTTCAGCGAGATGCGCCCCGTGACTCACAGAAATTCGGTGTCGCCAAATTTTCCTTATCCAGCCCCCTGGGATTTGTCACCTGTTTTTGCAAACAACAACTATAGGCCAACAACACACAAAGAGCGGTTGCGATCACCGCACACCAGCAACCACCGCAAGCAGCAGCGCAACGATGTAGATCAAACCGAGCGCCGAAACGAAGAAGCCGAGGTGCGCAACGGAGCCAGGCGCGCTCGTCAGCCTGCCCGGCGAGACTTTGGAGCTCGACACCCTCTCCAACTCGGATGGCTCAAAAGCCCGCATGGCTCCGTTGGCGAATTCGACCGCAATGGTTGATCCGGTGCCGATTACGCGAACCGGATGTGGGAACGAATGGTGGCGAACCCAATCACCTTCTTGAAAAGGGCGCATGGCGTGCTTCCTGGGAAGTTGGTGGAAGAACGTGGCGCGTGACATGATCGTTCCCGCCTCTGGAAGAGGCGGTTCTATTCAGCAAGCTCTTGTTTGATACCTCTCCCACGATCGATGCATAGTCTGCGATTGGCATGGGACGCCCAAGCAGATACCCCTGCAGCTGGTCGCACCTTCACGCGTCAAAACGGCCAATTGCTGCTCGGTCTCTACTCCTTCGTCACGCCTTTGGTCTCGGCTTTCTGCACACTGCACTCCCGAAAATTGAGGGTGTTGGCGGAACGGAGCAGGCCGTCATCGATTCTTGTCAGTGAATGGAACCCAAGCGCACGGTAAAAGGGCAGAAACGGGCAGGTAAGTAAGCGAGCTTGCAGCTATGCGATCTTCACAGGCTCCCTTCACGGCTGCGCGACCTTCGGCGGTCAGGACGACTCCTCCCGCATTGGCGGGTGCCATAGATGATTGCAACGCCCAGAGCTCCCACCAGAATCACGGCGATGAGCAACCATAGCGATTCGCTGATGCTGCCGGACATGAACGCGCTCCGTTGCTTTTCAGATCGCCCAACGCCGGACGGCGTGCGGTTGTTTCCTGATCCGAATGCGGAGCGCACGACACTAAAGAGGAAGAGCCCATGACTGTTCAAATCCAGGTGACGTCGACTGAAGAAGCCGGCACAACCGCGACGTCGAGAGGAGAGGAACTTTTATGGAACGTTCGCCTCACCATTGAGTATCGAGGAAGCAGCAAATTCACGGTTCCTCTCGATTTCCGGATCGTCGGCCCTGCGGGCGCGGCGCAAGCAAAAGCGGCAGCTTATGCGGAGCTGCGCAAATTCCTCGATGAGGCAACTGCTGAGGTCGGCAGCCGGGGGACTGTTTCTTAAGTTCTAATCGAGTCTCATCCTGGGCATGGCGGGTGTGCTGGGTTCGACAGGGAACCAACGGAACGTTGGTCGATTGACACAACGTCGGATCCATCCTGCCTTGTGGCATCCTTTGCACCCGACACCGGAGTCCCGTGGCGGATCCAATGAGCAAACACCACGGGACTCCCGTTTCCCCACCAGGACCGACGCAAAGCGGCGTCCGGTAGCGTTATTCTCCGGGGATCATGACGCTTGCTGAAGCGCGGAGGGGAACAGAAACGTCGCCACCCAAGCTGCGACCAATGCGCCGATGATCTGCGCCACGACAAAGGCCGGAACATGATTGATCGCAATTCCGGCAAATGTTGTGGTGAAGCCGCGCGCAAGCGTGACGGCCGGGTTGGCGAATGAAGTCGATGACGTGAACCAGTAGGCAGCAGTGATGACCAGACCGACCAGCCATGCAATGGACTGCGGCGAATAGCGCAGGCCCCCTAGGATGGTCAGTATCAATGTGGACGTTGCGACCGCTTCGGCGAGCCACTGTGACGGGCCGCTGCGCGCCGTAGTTCCGATCATCAGTGGCGCGAGATCGAACATGAGATGTGCCAATATGGTTCCAACGATCCCGCCCAGGCATTGGATTAGCACGTAGGGGACGACCTCGTGCCACGGCGTCGTTCCGCGGAGTGCAAAAACCAGGGTGACCGCCGGATTGAAGTGCGCCCCGGAAATCGGCCCGAGGATCGTGATTATCACGATGAGAATCGCAGCGGTTGGAACGGTGTTGCCAAGCAACGCGATTGCCTGATTGCCGCCAGCCAGGCGCTCGGCCATGATTCCTGAGCCGATCACGGTCGCAACCAAGATGGCAGTGCCCAGGCCTTCGGCAAAAAGCCGCCGCGACAGTGGAGCGGGCGCTTCGGTCATGATTGTGTCGATACGGGATTGTCGTTCGATGCTTTTAACTTGCCGATCTCGTTGAGCTGCTTTCGTAATGTCTGGGCGCCTAATGAGCGCAGCGGCAAGGCAACCAGGGCATTGATGCGGGTCGTCAGCATGCGCAATGTATCGGCAAACGCCAGCCGCTTCTCGACCTCGGTTCCCTCGACGGCCGCCGGATCTGGAATTCCCCAATGGGCAGTCATTGGCTGACCGGGCCAGATCGGGCAGGACTCTTTGGCCGCGTCGTCACAGACGGTGAACACAAAGTCGATCTTCGGGGCGTCGGTCTTGGCAAACTCGGTCCAGCTCTTGGAGCGAAGGCCGGCCACGTCGAAATTCAGCTTTCGTAATAAGTCGACCGCGTAGGGATGCACCTGCCCTTTGGGGTGACTGCCGGCGGAATAGCCACGAACATGTCCTTGACCAGCTCGATTGAGAATAGCCTCGGCCATGATGGAGCGCGCCGAGTTGCCTGTGCACAGAAACAGCACATTGAGCGGTTTATGCTCTGTCCCAGCGTCCATGTGGGTCACCTTTTCCGTTTGTTGGCGGATGATCGTGGCCCGCGACGACACTCGCTGCCCTGCTGTCCGCTGAATTCGCAGAGCTCCGGGTGACCATTGCAGCAATCGGTGACGAGGAACGACATCAAGGCACGCATGCCGTCCACATCGGCCCGATAAATAATCGAGCGACCGTCTCGTGCGCCGCGGACAAGTCCCGCGCGCGCCAGGATCGCGATATGCGAGGACAGCGTATTGGCGGGGCAACCGACCGCTTCGGCAATTGCCCCGGCCACCAACCCCACGGGCTCGTGCTGCATCAGCAGGCGGAAGATCGCTAGCCGGGTGGGTTGGCCCAAGGCGGCAAGGCCTGCAAGCGCGTGCGGCAGCGACATGGCTGTTCCCGGCGCCGACGCGCCGACGTGACTGACAACCGCGAGAGCGCTCTTTGGCATGCAAAACGACCTCATCGGGCTTTGCCACAATCGTGACTGGCATGATACGGTAATTCGAGTATACTATATTTCCAGATAAATGGAAGCATTGATTAAAGATGTCACGAAAGGAGAGCGCAGCGTGAGACTATATCTCTTCGAACACTGTTCGCTCTGCTTTCGTGTCCGCATGACCGCCGCTTTGAAACGTTTGCACTTGCAGGAGGCAGTGGTTCTTGATGATGATTCCGAGACGATGATCGAACTCGTCGGCAAGCGCGTCGTTCCGATTCTGTTGAAGGACGACGGCCAGCCTATGCTCGAAAGCATGGATATGGTTCACTACATCGACGCTCTGGGTGAGCCGATTCTAACCGGGCCCGAACGTCCTGAGATCGGTACATGGGCCGACGGGGTTCTGCCGAAGCTGTCTCCGCTGACTTGGCCCCGGTATCCACTGCTGGGACTGCCCGAATTCGCCACCGTGGCCGCGCTCGACCACTACAATCTGCGCAAGCGCAAAGCGATCGGCGACTTTGTCGAACTGCGAGCCCACACGCGCCAGCATATCAGCGCCTTGATGCCTGATCTGGAGAAACTCGATTACCTGATCGAAAGGCCTGCCGCCATGAACGGCAAGCTATCCCTGGACGATATTCGCGTGTTGCCGCTTTTGCGTTCGGCGGCGGTGGTCAAAGGGCTGCGCTTCCCCCAGAAAGTACGCGACTATTTCGAGACCATGATGAGCCATATCGGCTATGCGCCCCTGCCGACCGCTTGACGAGACCGCCGAACGAATTTGCAGGTGCGTGCCGCGGGGGGCTCACGGCTGAATGACACCAGCGGCTGGCCACAGGAACTTAGCGCCGCGGCGGATGTTGACACGTCAGATTTTGCGTCAGCTTCGGGGCCGACGATGAACGGTAAGAATTCACGTGTGAAGCATCTCGTTCCCGATTACCCGATCATATCGGCCATCGTTGCCATCGTGCTCAGCGTCGCCGTCCTGCTGGGGATTACGTATCGGTATGCGACGCGGTCGGAGCCGCGCGACGATCTTGCTGCGCGAATGAGTGCCCCGATCGGCCAACGACTGCTTCCGTCCGAGCTATAGCCTTTGCGTGTCGGTGCTGAACGTGTGCTGTCGAGTTCCAGAGGATGCCCTGCCGCAACCGCAGCACCTGTAGTCGTCTGCCTGGGGCTTGCCCTGTGGTTTGTGTATGGGCCGAATCACGCGGATGCCGCGCACCTGGCACCAACCGGAACCAAAGACGTACCGATGCCGCGACCCCGGCCGCCCGAAGCCGGCGGAGATGCCGCCCGGCAAGAACAACCGGCGCCCGGCGCTTCCCAGTGTTTTGTGGAGCTGACGTCCTCCCACTTGCTGATTGCTGAGTCGCTTCCTCCGCTCAAAGAGCACGATGTTTGTGGCGCTGAAGATCTGGTGCGCCTTGATGCGGTGGTTCTCCAGGAGGCGAACCGGGTCAACTTCAAGCCAGCGCCGACGCTCCGCTGCAGACTGGCCATTGAGCTTGGCAAATGGATCCGCCAGGATCTCGCCGCCGAGGTACTTCCGCTTGGGGCGAAGTTGTCGGAGATTGAAAATGATGGATCGTATGAGTGCCGGCCGCGCAACAACGTCGCGAATGCCCCCATCAGCGAACACGGCAGCGCCAACGCCATCGATCTGCATTCCTTCACGCTGAAGGATGGCAAACGCTATGAGTTTACCGATGCGCTGGTGAACGAGGCGGTGCGCCAAAGCATCAAGGCAAGCGCGTGCGCACGCTTCACCACCGTGCTCGGCCCAGGATCGGATGGGTACCACGAACAGCACATCCACCTCGACCTGAAGGAGCGCCGTAATGGATATCGTATCTGCCAATGGGACGTCAGACTGCATGATGTTCCGAGCCATGGCGCTGACGACCATTAACCGCGGCCTCCTGGGAGTGTAACGATGAGCAAAAAGCCCAAGCATGAAAACCGAGAGTCCAAAAAGGATCGTGCGAAGGACAAGGATGATCGAGCGACGCCGAGAGACGACGATCGGGATTCGACTGTGCCAGATGATCAAAAACGCGCCGAATAGCCGGGACGGGAAGTAATCCGATAGTCATCACTTCGGTGAATGCTCTACTGGGCCTTATGCCGTAACGCTCGGAAAAACCTTCAGGCCAGCATCTCCGAATTCGCCCGCAGGCGGTGCCCCTCCGGCTCAGCCGCAGTTTCAGCTCGATAGGGAACACAAAGCCCACTGCTGCTTTCATAAAAAAAATGTAGAGGCAGGCGATGGCGAACCTTTTTTACTTCAACAGCGTCAACGATCACCCAGATCTCGATCCCGACGGAATTGAACTTCCCGACTTGGCGGCAGCCCGAAAGGAGGCGCTCAGTTTGCTCGGGCGGATGCTGCAGGATGCCGATGGCGAGGGGCTCTGGCAGGGAAAGGACTGGAGCGTGTGGGTCACCGATGCGCCGAGTGGAACCGGGCATGTCCTTTTCAAGTTACACCTCTCGGCCACCAAGCCTCATGAGCCAGCTTAGTCGCGTCCGGAAGCGTCCCGTGGGAGGATCGCCACTCTCTTCGCTTGTTCGTAAGCTCGAGCGCTACCACGCCCTCGATGCGGCCGAGCGGCGGGCCGTCGAACGGCTTCCGATCACCGTCAAGAACATCCGACGCGGACAAGACATTGTCCGGGAGGGGGACGACTGCGATTTTTCCTGCATGATCATGGAAGGATTCGCGTTCCGCTACTCGATGGTGGAGTCCGGCAAGCGGCAGATCATGGCTTTCTGCATGCCCGGAGACATCCCCGACCTACAAAGCATGGCGCTGGATAAGATGGACCACAGCCTGGGCACACTTCGCCCCTGCACGGTCGCTGAAATTCCCCATAAGGCAATCCGGGACCTGTTCGAAGCTCAGCCGCGGTTGGCGGAAGTCCTCTGGCGCGAGACGTTGATCGACGCCGCGGCATTTCGGAAGTGGCTCATGAGCGTCGGCCGCCGATCTGCAATCGGCTGCATCGCGCACATCATCTGCGAATTCGTGACCCGCATGAAAGCGATTGGTCGTTCCGACGGGATCACGTGCGAATTTCCGATGACACAAACGGATCTTGCCGACGCCGCCGCGCTTTCACTCGTTCATGTCAACCGATCTTTGCGGGAATTGCGTGATCTGGGCCTGATACATATCACCGGCAATTTGCTCACCATCCACGATTGGGAGGGATTGGCTGAGCGCGCCGAGTTTGATCCGACCTATCTGCAGCTCGGCGGGGATTAGGCTGCATGTGACCGTGGAACCTCGAATCTAAATCACACGTCCAGCTGACTTTACGTTGCCAGATGGGCGACTCGCGCCGCGTTGTCGAGCCGGGTCGTTCGAGTCCGTTCCGCGGTGACCTCCTTGATCGCTTCAATCAACTGATCGTCAGTAACCGGCTTCGACAACACGGGCGCTTGGGCAAAGGCCGTTGGCAAACCGGCGCGGCCATATCCGGTCACAAACACGAACGGAACCCCGCGCCGGGTCAGCGCGGCGGCAATCGAATCAACAGGCCGGCCGTGCAGGTTGGCATCCAACAGGGCGCAGTCGAATACGCCCTCCTCAAGGGCTTTGAGACAACCCTCTTCGGTGCTGACCGCCCGTACGCTTTGGCACCCGAACTTCTCGAGGCGATCAATCAAATCGAGAGCGATCAGCGATTCGTCTTCCACGACCAGAAGCCGTAACCCGGCGCACGGAGCTGGTGTCTTCAGTGCGCCTGCCTGCTGCGCCGGCGAGGTTCTGCTGATCAAAACGGGTTCGGCCTGTTGTGTGGCAGATTGGGGTAGGCGCATCGCGATTATCCAGGTGAGTCCTTCCGGCTCGATCAGCTGCTCGGCCGTGCCGCCTTCGCTCCTCGCGCTCTGCTCGATCAGGGTCATGCCGAAGCCGCGCCGTGAGGGTGCCGATACAGTCGGGCCGCCGCGCTCGATCCATCGCAGGTTGAGCGTCTCTCCGGAAACGGTCCAGCTTACGGTTACCCACCCTTTGGCCAACGAGAGCGCGCCGTATTTGATGGAGTTGGTGCCAAGCTCGTGCAGCATGACGGCGATATGCACCGCCATCTGCGGTTCGAGCTGGACTGGCGGTCCCCACGCCGTCAACCGCGACTCGTCGACCGATCCCTGTAACAGCTGGTCGCGGATGAGTTCGCGCAAATCCGCGCCCTTCCAGGAAGATTCGGTCAGCAGCGCATGCACTCGCGCCATCGATTGCACACGACCGGAAAATCGCGCTGCGAACTCGGATGGATCTCTGGTATTTCGGAGGGTCTGGTGGGCAATCGCCTGCACGCTTGCCAGCGTATTCTTCACCCGGTGATTCAATTCCAGGAGCAGCAGCTGCCGGGTTTCCTCCGCCCTGACCTGATCGGCGATGTCACGGAAGTAGCAGACGACCCCGTAGGAGCCGTCCGGCAGCGTAATTCGTTCCACCCTCCATTCGTAATATTCCAGTCTGTCGCGATCGATCCGAAATTCATCGCGTCGTTGCGTCGCGTAAGGCTCGCCCGTCTGCAGGGTGTGCCTGAATATGGAAACCACCTCGTCGGCGTATTCCTGTTCCCAGAGCGTGTGGATGACGTCATCAAAATCGCGTCCAGTCATTCCGCCAGGCAGGTCGCCGAACACGGCGAGGGCAGTGGGGTTGACTTCACGAATCCGAAACTGCGCATCAACCAGATAGATACCGAGCGGGGCCGTGTTGACCAGTGTTGCAAGTTGCTCACTGGTGTACTGCAGCGCCCGGCGGGCGCGCTCGCGTTCCTCGTCCGCCTTCCTGCGTTCCAGATAATCCGTCACTTGCCGGCCGAGGAGCTCCACGTGGCGCAACTGCCGTTCGCTCGGTCGATGCGGCCGGGCAAAATGCGTGGAAATCATGCCGATGATTTCGCCCGAGGCGTTCAGCAACGGGGTCGATTGTACAGCGCGGATGCCGGCCTCGAGCAGGACATCCAGGGACTTCTGTCCGGCAAAGATGTCGCTCTGCGTCACGTCTTCAACCACGACCTGTCCGCACGTCTGCATTGCGGCGCTGCAAGCCAATGGCTCGTCGCGCCGGACGCGCGCGAAGAACTCAAGGAACCGTCCCTCAAAACCACGCTGAACGATCAGTTCGAGCGTGTTGGATGCCGGGTCGAACAGCTGAATGTTGCCCTTGTCCGCGCCCGTGATTTCAATCGCAGCATCCAAGATTGCCTGAAGAGAAACATCGAAGGGCTCATTGCCGCGGAGCAGGCGCAGCGCAAGCTCGTTGACCCGTCTGGTGTCGCGCAAGTCCAGAGCAGCCTGCTTGCGCAGCTTGGCGAGATTGAGATTGGCTCCGATGCGGGCCAGCAGCTCGCGGGCGTTGAACGGCTTGACCAGGTAATCATCCGCGCCCGTGTTCAACCCTTCAAGCTTTGCTTCTTCATCAGCGCGTGCCGACAAGAGCACCACCGGAACATCGGCGCGAGCCGGATCGCTGCGAATCGCGCGCAGCAGCTCAAATCCGTCGAGGCGGGGCATCATGACGTCCGTGAGCACAAGGTCGACAGGACGTGTCTGAAGCGCCTCCAGGGCGGCTTGACCATCGGCGACCGCTTCGACGTGGCAATACGGTTCCAGCAGGCGGCGCACATAAACACGCATATCGGCGTTATCATCGGCGAGGAGAATCCGTGCTCCTGCAAGCTGCGGCGGAGGGTTTTGGATAGGCTCGGCTCCCGCCGGAACTTCCGCCGGTGTGTCCTCGCCTCCGAGCCAGCGGACGGCCTCATCAACATAGGTTCGTGCGCGAACCGCCGTTGAGGCGACGTTGCGCTCACCGCCGATGCGGTCCTGCGGCAAGTGTGTGCGACCGAACGGAACGGTGATCGTGAAGGTGGTGCCGTGGCCTTCGAAACTTTCCACCCGAATGCTGCCGCCGTGCAATTTCACCAGCTCCTGCACCAACGCAAGCCCAATCCCGCTGCCCTCAAAGCTGCGGCCCCTCTGTCCCTCGATGCGATGAAAGCGCTCAAACAAGCGCGGCAGTTCCTGCTCCGGTATGCCGACGCCGGTATCGCTGACGGTTAGCTCGGCGAACCCGTGGACACCACGCAAGCGGACGGCGATCTCGCCCTCGAGCGTGAATTTGAACGCATTGGACAGCAGGTTCAGAACGATTTTTTCCCACATTTCACGGTCCACAAAGACCGTCTCTGCGAGCGGCGGACAATCGACAATCAGGTGGAGGCCAGCACGGGTGCACGCGGACTGGAAGTTGCTGGCCAAATCCGATGTCAACGCCGCCAGATCAGTCGCAGCATAACTGGCGTGCGCTCGCCCCGCCTCGATACGGGAGAAATCGAGCAACGAGTTGACCAGCTTGAGCAGGCGCAGCGAATTCCGGTGCGCCACTTGGACGAGCGCGCGGTTGTCGGCAAAAACCCGGTCCGCAGGCTTTGCAAGGATTTCCTCAATCGGGCCGAGCATCAACGTGAGTGGCGTTCGGAACTCGTGGCTGATGTTGGAAAAGAACAATGTCTTGGCGCGATCGAGTTCGGCCAGCGCCTCCGCGCGCCGGCGTTCCTCTTCATAGGCCTGCGCATTGGCCAGGCTGGCGGCAATCTCACCCGCGGCCAGGGTGAGAAAACCGCGATAGCCGTCATCAAAGGGGCGGAAGGGATTGAGTCCAGCAACAAGAACGCCACGCCTTCCGGTCTCGCCGCGGGCCGGAATGGGAATGAGCACCGCCCGCGCTGGCGCTTCGGTCCAGAACCCACCGGTCGGAAACATTGGCCCGAAACGCTCTTGAATCCGCTCGAGCATGCAGATGCTCTGTTCGCCGATCACATCCGCAAACGGCCACCGCGAGGGCTCATCGAGCACGACAGTATTGGGGGCTGCCGGATGATCGCTTCCGTGGGTCGAACTGACCAGGGAAATGGTTTTCCCGTCCGGCTCAGCCAGATATACGTAGGCGAAAGGCAGGTCGCGCGGATTGGTCGCGAGCGCCCGGGCGTTCTTGCCAAACACCTCATTGAGCGTTCGCGCCTCACTGCCGGCGGTGGCCAGCTCTCGCAACAATGCCAGTTGCCGCTCGCCGACCACACGTTGCGTATCGTCTGTATTCGCGCAGAATATGCCGCTGGTCTTGCCCGCCTCGTCCGTGATCGGCGTATACGAAAACGTGTAGTAGGTTTCCTCGCGAAATCCGCTGCGCTCCATGATCAGGAGTTGCTCTTCAACATAGGTTCCTTCTTCGCCCCCCATGGCGTGAGCGAGCATCGGGCCAATGTCTTTCCAGATTTCGCGCCATACGTCTTTCGTCGGACGGCCCAATGCCCATGGATGCTTGTCGCCGATAATCGTCTTGTAGGGATCATTGTAGAGATAGGTCAGGTCCGGGCCCCACCCGATCCAAATCGGCTGGCGGGACGTGAGCATGATCTGGACCGCCGTTTTGAGGCTTTGTGGCCAGTCCTCGATGCGGCCGAGCGTTCCCGACCAATCATGGGATTCGATGCGCTCGCCGAGCTCACCTCCGCCCCGAAACGTTCGCGATGTCAGCAACTCGCTCATGACAGCCCCGGTACGGATACACCGATCCCGCAGCGCAACGATTCAATCCTGCACTTGGTTCCAGGTGCCGGGCCCAAGTTGACGACCGTGCAGGGATAACCGGCCGCAGCATTGTGGCGTGTGCCTGGTCGGGCTTTGAAATTTTTTTGACCTCGGCCTGGAAGGTTCTTGAAAGTTCCCGGCCTCAAACCAAATCGAATGGCCGCCGAGCGCCCTCTGGGGCTCGATGCGGATGCCGGCCGGCGTCCGGCACTGCGTTCGTATCCATGTTGCTCAACGTGAGGATGTGGCTATGAAGTTCGACTTTTCTTCTCCCATGCGCTCCTCTAGCGATCCCGAGCTCGCCGACTTGTTGCATCCGGCGCGGGCCTTCGATCATCCGGATGATGTCGTCCACGATCCCGACCTGACGGTGAACGAGAAGCGGGCGATCCTTGCTTCATGGGCGTCGGATGCCTGCGCTGTCGAAGCGCTTCCGGCGCTTCGCCGTCCGCCGGGCGGCGGGCAAGTTGTCGCCGTCGACGCTGTTCTCGAGGCGCTCCGCGCGCTGGACAAGCTCGCGCACAGCGAGACGCCGCAGGCCGCCTGGGCCCGCCGGCAGCTGCGGCGCGAGACGCTCGCCGAGTTCCGCCGTCGGCGGCTGTCCGACCCAGACGCCGGGTCCAATCTCGCAAGGTGATCCCCCGGGCAGGCCGGTATCCGAACGATCCAGCTTCCCTATCCAGCGAGTGCGCCCGCGCAGCTCGCCGATTGGAGGTCGTCCATGTCGCTGAACTTCAATGATCCGTTCGACGCACTGTTCACGCTGCAAAGGGCGCTCGACGCACGCCGCGGCAATGAGTGGATCGGGCGCGGTACTGCCGCCAGCGTCAGTTATCCGCCGGTCAACATCTTCCAGCAGGGCGATGATTTTATAGCAGTCCTCGAAGTGCCGGGGGTCGGTAAGGACAATCTCGCCATCGAAGCCAAGGAGAACACGATCCGGATTTCCGGCCGCAAGGCTATCGATTATGGGGAAGGCACCAGTGTTCACCGGCGGGAGCGCCTGTCCGGGGTGTT
>CAZRBN010000019.1:0-19075 GCA_964598355.1 uncultured Gammaproteobacteria bacterium | reverse complement strand
TTCAGTTGGTTCTCCCAACATTCCTGGTAATACTTTAATCAACGGTTTTGCCTGAGTAACAAAGGTTGCTGCTTCATCAACACCAAGTTTGAGCGCTCGTAAATTATCCTGAATCTTTTTTCCACCAAGGAGTGCAGGATAATGATTTGGGTCAACAGCGTCAACTTCTTTTTGCACTAAAGCTAATTGAGTACCAATATCATCAATTTTTGGTGTTACCTTACTCATCGTCGTAACAGCTTTTTGAATTCTATCTTGAGCGGATCCACCGACAAAACTTCCCTGTCCTTTCAAACCCAAAACATCTGCATATGGCTTAATTGCATCAACTAATATCTGACCTGCATTGAGACCATACGAAGCAGCATTTAGTAAATGAGTAGCATCACTATAGTAAAAATTAGCAACTGGAATAAATGCCAAATAACCGAGGGCAGCTAAATCTTTTTGTGTTTTTTCAATTTCAGGTTTTGTGGCAGCAAGCTGAACGGATGCATCCGATACATTTTGGGTCTTAAGAGCATTCAGAGCTAGTTTTGCTTGTGCATACGTTTTTTTTGCTTGCGAGTAGACTCGTTGTCCTGGCAAAAGTACTCCAAAAATACCAAACAAAATAAGACATACGACAACAACGGCAATAATCTTTTCTCTTCTTCCCATTTTTATTTTCCCACTCAAACCAGTTTTTCTTGTCATAGTAACTGGCTTCTCTGAAGGAGGTTGCATTACGGGTGTGTCAAGCGAAATTTTAGAAAATCCGTCCATAATAACTACTATACGTGACTGCTAAACTGTTTGTCAAATAGCTGAATTCATGCATACAGATGTAGGAATTAAGCAGTATAAACGATGAAATAAGAACTAGGATAGGAGCTTTATAACTTTACAAACTCAGAGGGCTCCTTTACCTGAAACCATAGCCCAAGGAGTACGTGCAATGATCAACAAATCATAGAGGATTGATCTCATATGGACGTAGTCAGAATCCATTGTTATTCTTTTATCAAAATTAATTTCAGATCTTCCTGATACCTGCCAAAAGCCTGTCAATCCAGGTTTAACGGAAAGCACAACTTTTACTGCGTCACGTGTATAAGGGTATTTCTTTTGTTGTTCACGAAGCTCATCAGGATAATAGGCTCTTGGTCCAACAAGACTCATATCTCCTTGCAAAATATTCATCAGTTGAGGGATTTCATCAAATGAGTATTTCCGTATAAATCTTCCAACAGGAGTTACGCGTGGATCGTTACGTAATTTATAGCTTCCCTTTTTATAATCTTCGAATAATTTTGTGAATTCAGGATTCTCTCTGAGTATTTCATGGGCATTTTGTACCATAGAACGAAATTTATACATTTTAAAAAGCTTCCCGTTTTTTCCTACTCGCTCTGGAGTGTCAGCAAGGATAGGACCCTGTGAAGTTAGCTTAATTGCCAAGGTAACAAAAATAATAATAGGGGAAAAAATAATAAGAAGTATTACTGCAGAAGTTATATCTACCAATCGCTTTATTACTTCATACAAAGGGCTTTTTTTTACTTCTTTGTAGGGCATAGTTATGCTAGATGCTCATGTTCAGTGCCATCTAGTTTTTCGACGAATTTCTTAATTTTAGGGACAGAAGATTTTGGACAGACTAAGACAACATCTTCTGTATTAACAATGACAATATCATCCAAATCAATCCCAACCACTGTTTGACCTCTAAAATTGAATATAAGAGAGTCTCGAGAATCTTCAAGCAACACATTTCCTTTTGTTACATTTTCATCTTGACTAACAGCCAATGCTTCTTTCAGAGCCTCCCATGCTCCAATATCACTCCATTCAATATTCTCACATGTTACAAAGGCATCAGAAGGATTCAGTTTTTCTAAAATCACGTTATCAAAATGAATTTTTTCAAGAGTAGGGTAAATTTCAGTTAACTTCTTTTGAAATTGGGGTGTACCCCATACTGCAACTATTTCTTCTATTTTTGCTGCAGTCTCAGGTGCTAACTTTTCAAATTGCTTCCATAAGAATTGTGGGGTTGTTACAAAATAGCCTAAATTCCATCCGTGCTGTCCGCTCGTGAAATACTTTTCAGCATTTTCTGCATCTGGGCGATATTTAAATCCTTCAAAAGAATAAAAAGGGATGCTATTTTTTGTGAATGATTCTTTTCCATAATGAATCCATCCTAAATTCTCGCTAGCAAATCTAGGTTTTTGTGCAACGAAAATAATTTTATTTGGATCTTCTTTAATAAATTCTCCTGCTGTTAAAAGAATTTTTCGAAAAAGTGCTTCTTGCTTTACTAAATGGTCACTCCAAAGAATTGCCATTGGTTCATTGGGAGATTCTTTAGCAAGAATTCTTGTCATAAGTCCAACAGCGGGTCCGACATCTCGCATAACAGGTTCCCCAATCACATGATCTTTTGGCATTTCTGGCAATTGATCTTTGACAATTTCGGCAAATGCCTGACCTGTTGCAACGTATAAATCTTTCCACTTAAATTCTGGCTGAAGTCTGTGAGCTGCAAGTTGCAAAGTTGACTTATCCCCAACAATTTTTTCAAATTGCTTTGGAGTATTTTTTCTTGAGAGAGGCCACAACCTACTTCCTACACCACCGGCAAATATTACTATTTTCATAATTAATGTGTGCTTTCAATAACAGAGACAATTTCTTTTTGAAATTTTTCTTTTGAAAAACGTTCTGCATTTGATTTACAGACTTGACTATTATAGTCACTTTCTTTAAAGGTTTTCAAGACCTCAACTAAGCTTTGTATTGTTTGCTTGTTAAAAAAAGCTCCAGTTTTTCCTTCCTGTATTATTTCTACAGCACCTCCACCTCTATATGCTATCACAGGTTTTCCTGCAGTCTGTGCCTCAACCATGACAAGTCCAAAATCTTCCAAGGCAGGAAAAATAAGTGCTCTGCACCCAGCATAGTATGACGCCAAATCTTCATCACTTACTTTTCCAACAAATTGTACGTTTGAACCTGCAAATTTCTGAAATTGTTGCTTATTTCCTTCCCCCACAACAATCAATGGAAGATCAAGTTGTGTTGCTGCCTTTATCGCAATATCAACACGTTTATAGGATGTAAATCGTGATAAACGCGACACAACCAAAAAGTAACCTTTCTTTGAACCTTTCTGCTCTTTTTTATCCAGAGGACGATTAACCTCTGGTTGAGGCTCTTTTGGTACCTTAAGCATCAGGGGTGGATAAACTACCTTTGACTCCTGTCCATAATACTCCTTTATTCTTTTTTGTACTTCCTTAGAAATTGCTATAAACTGATCAGGTCTTTTGGAAGCAATTCTATCCCATAGACGCAAATACCAGACGAAAGGTAAAACAAGAAGTTGTATTAGGGAATTTTTAAAATACTCTTCGTATCCACTCCATAAGTACCTGGTAGGCGTAAGACAAATACAAATATGCTTTGTGGAAGGCTTGGTAATAATTCCTTTTGCTGCCTCACTTGTCACAGAAATAATCAAATCAAAATCATCAAAAGAAAAATTCTCAAAAGCAAGAGGCATAAAAAGTGGAAAATATTCATGTCTGGACTTTGCAAGTGGTACCTGTTGTAGAAACGATGTCTTGATAGTAAAAACCTTAGCCCAAGAAGCTGTTGCAGGGTTATACACAGACGTAAAAAGAGGGGCATCAGGAAAAAGCTCATGAAGCGCAAGCAACACTCTTTCAGCTCCTCCCCACTTGTTTACTCTATCGTATACTAATGCTACTTTCATAAACGTCTACGGTTTGTCGAGCCATATCCTTCCAAGAGAATTCTTTTGCCCGTTTTTTACCTTGTTGTTTTTTTTCTGTAACACCTACTTTCCCTTCATATACATTTTGCAAAACATTTGCTATATCTTCTGTGCTATACGGGTCAAAATATACAGCCGTAGTACCGCATACTTCTAAAAATGCAGGTACTTCCGATGCAATAACCAAACAATCATTTTCCATTGCTTCAAGAGCGGGCAGACCAAATCCCTCCATAAGAGAGGGGAGAACAACGCCTTTTGCATGATGATAAAGATAGACAAGCTGCCCATCTGAAATGTTTTGAAAAAAGTGAATTCTTTCTGAAAGGCCTAATTTTTCTACTTTTTCTTTCAGTCTTTTATAAAAAAAGTCTTCTTTCCCAACAAAAATCAAGTCAACCACCTTTCCATGAGAAAAGAGGGCAAATCCTTCAACTAATCTTTCTAGATTTTTATGAGGATAGGCATTCCCCACATAGAAAAAGTAGGGATGAGGCGTGTCTACTTTTTCCATTTTTTCTTTTATCAAACTTTCATCAATCCCTTCATAGGTAACAGTTATTTTTTCTGGCTTGATTTTATAATGGTCGATGATTTCATCCCGTGTTGCTTTTGAAACAGCAATAATGCGTGATGCTTTTTTCACTGCTTTTGAAACAACAAAGCGGTATCCTAACTGCTTTAACCAATAAATAGGCGATGGAAGCGTCGTTGCTTGACCAGTTGGAAAGTGATTAAGGATAAGGTCATGAATAGTAATAATAAAATTTCCTTTATATAAAATTGGGTAGGAGAAATACGGAAAATGGACGAGATCTAACTTTTCTTTTTGTAAAAGGTGAGCAAATTGTGTTTGTTCTTTCACACTATGCCAGCGTATATCAGCAAGACGTTTTTCAAAATTCTTTCCGGGAAGTGGAACAATCTCATACTCCCCCTTACGTAAAAACAAAATGTACTGATTACGTGTGTCTAGTTTGGCGAGATTGCTGACAAGATTTCGGATGTACCGACCAACTCCTGTCTCATTCCATAATCTGCAATCGATGCCTATCTTCGCCATATGATATCTATTATAAAGGAAAAGGTAATTCCAAACGAGTACTGTTTTATTATATATATTATACTTAACGAATGAAGCAAAAAGAGACAACCATAGATCTTCTGAGAATAATAGCAATATGGGCCGTCATTCTCATCCATACCACATCAACAACACTTGCTGTTTCGGGGTATTATCTTCATCATATTCCTTTTACCTTCTTCCTAAATCAATCAAGTCGTTTTGCTGTTCCTCTTTTTTTCTTAATCTCAGGTTATGTTCTCAAACTACGATATCCTAAAACCCTACGTGTAAGTACCTTTTATAAAAAAAGGCTTCTCAAACTTGCCCTTCCTTTTTTTATCTGGAGTTTTATTTACTATAGCTTCATTGCTCACGCAGGAGTAAAAGCGTTCTTTAGTAACCTACCCAGTCTGTTGTCCAATGGATCCGCAGCTGAACATCTTTATTTTATTCCAGCAATTGCACTGCTTTATATTTCCTTCCCGCTCAGTAATCACCTTATAGAGAAATTTGTTCCCAAAAAATATCCACTCTTTTACTTTAGTTTTTTCCTTGTAGGGTTTTCGCTCCTTTTTGTTGATTATTATGGCAATGGCCTTTTTTTACCCACTCCTATACGTATTGCTCTTCTTAATCTACCTATTTTTACTCTTGGCATGGTATGGGCAAAGTATAAAACCGCAATAAAATCTTCTCTTACAAAACGTTGGATATTTTTTTTATCCGTACTCTCTCTTTTAAGTTTTCTCTTAGTTATCACAGAAGGACATATTCTCTCCATTAATACCAACCATCTTGCCTATTTCATGTCTCAATGGAGACCGAGTATTCTGCTCTATACGATTTGTATTTTTATTTTTGGCCTCCTATACTTGCCAAAATTTCATGGTCGATTACTTACATTTTTCTCGTCTGTTACCTTCTTTATATTTTTTAGTCATGTTCTGTTCATCCATCTTTTTTGGAAATCAATGGGAGCATATCTTTTTTCTCATAGTATGGGACACATTACTGAACAAGTATGGTTTGATCCTCTCGTTTTCTTTTTTGTTCTTATCTGCTCTTATATAAGTGCTTTTTGTGTCTCACGTATTCCAATAGTAAGAACCATCCTTGGTATAAATTAATGAGAAATTTTGGAGAGATTTTTTTTGTGAAGATAATTAATTCCTTTTCCAACAGCCCATCTTACAAACCAGGGATATTTTTTTGCATAATTCTTCTCAAAGAAAATTCTCATTGCATCAAATCGATGGTTTTGTATCTGTTGTTTTGTCTCAGTATTTGCTGTCGTTATTTGTTGCGTATGCTTTTTAATACCACTGGAGACACCTCCATAATGAAGAATTTTTACGTCCGGAACATAATAGATTTTATATCCTGCTTTCCAAATGTTGTAACAAAATTGCAAATCCTCACCATAGAAAAAATAATCTTCATCCCACCATCCTATCTTCTCTCCAACCTCACGTCTCACTAATAGAAAAGCACCAACTACTGCAGGGACAGTATGGATAGTGTTCAAATCCTCCCATCCTCTCGTATAACCGGCAAAAAGCCGTGAACGTGGAAAAAGCTTTTCAAGTCCTGAAAAATGAGTAAAACCATTCCAAGGTGTCGGAAATCCTCGATGGGAAGCTTCATCAATCCCTCCATTTGGAACTTCTACTTTACATGTTGCTCCTCCTGCATCAGGATGAGCGTCCATAAACTCTATCATTCGCGTGAGGGTCTGTGGGTAGACAATCGTATCAGGATTGAGAAATAAAATATAGCGACCTTTTGCATATGGCAGTCCTTTATTATTGCCTGCAGCAAATCCAATGTTTCCTCCATTATCAATAACGTAAAAAGAGTGTATAGAAGTTTTCTTTTTGTATTTGTTAAATTCTTCCAGCGAATTATCAGGAGATGCATTATCTGTTACAATAACTTCAAAATTCCCTGATGAAACCTCGTTGGGGTAATTTTTTTCAATTGAATGGATTGCTTCAAGTGTTATACGTTGGGTGTTATAATTCAGAATAATAATTGATAAATCAACGGTGTTATTCATTTTCTTTGACTGCATCTTTGTATACTCCTTCCAGTGTTTTTGCTATTATTTTCCAGCTAAAGTTTTTTTCGATAAATGCTCGCGCATTCGTACGAATTCTTTCGTACAAATCCTTTTCTTCCAAAAGCCTTACTACATCGTGAGCTAATCCTTCTGCTGTCTCTGAAACCAGTGCCTCATTTCCAGGCGTTGCTTCAAGCCCTTTTACTCCTAAAGGTGTTGTTACGACAGGGACACCACTTGCCATTGCCTCAATAATCTTATAACTTGTCCCACCCCCTACCTGTATTGGAGCCAAAAGAATGTCTGCTTTTTTGTAAATATCTGATGTTTTTTCCGGAGCATTCTCATCAAAGACAACATTTTTTGAGCCAAATTTTTTCAAATTATCTGGAATATGCTTTCCAACTATCCACAGCTTTAGGTTATGCTTCACGTTTATTCGTGGCCAGATGTCCTTAATAATAAATTCTGCTGCATCTCTATTCTGAATCCACTTAAAATCTCCAATAAAAAGAATTGTCTTCTCCTTCTTCTCAATTTTGAATTTTGCATTTTGCATTTTGAATTCAGTTAAGTCCACTCCATTCGGGACAACGACGACATCATCTCTTTTCATTTGTTTTTTCTCTTCTTCAGACACAGCAACTAGTTTGGTTACTTTTTTCCAAATTTTTTCCTCCCAATATTTTATTTTCTGAATATCAACAGACAGAAGTGGCTGAACAAGGACAGGAGATCTTTTCATAAATTTTTGGTATACCTGATATTCAATATTATGTTCCACCAACACAACAGGCACATAAGTCTTAGGTAGGTTTTGCCAAACATAGAATGTCTCAACATGAATAACATCAACGTGTTTGTCTTTCAGTACCTCAATGATTTTTTGTTTCATTTCCGGTAAGTTGTGTCCTACCAAAAGAAACGGTAAAGAAGAAATTGCTGTCTTAATTACGTTGTTTGGTGACCATTGTTTTTTCCTCTCAACGGTAATGACATCTTCACAAATTTTTTTTACCTCATCAATATCTTTTTGTGTTTGATGATTTCTTTTTTCACAGACGAGAATAATTTTATGGTTGTTTGATAACTCTTTGAGTAAATTATAGAGTCTCACATGACCCCCTGAATAAAGTGGATAAGGTAAAAAGGATGAAACAACGAGAATTCTCATGGTTTTTTATGTAAATCTAAAATGAGATAAGAAGCGTTAGAAGCAACAGTTTTGTATTCTTTCCCAAATCCACTAAAATCACCTGGTGTTGGATTTACCAACACCATATAATCAGCTCCCATTTTCACCATAATTGGCAGATCTTTTTCAAGACTTGCCCATCCTTGGCGGTTAGTTTGATAAAGAAATGAGGTATCCCCATCATAGAGGGCAATGACTTTTGCTTTTTTGGGTGTAAGAGTATCAACAGCTCTCCCTGCAACAACAATGGAAGGATTATTGATATTAAAATAGTCTCGCACTTGATACCACCCGAACATCAACATAAAAATAGTACTCACTGCCAAAATACCAAACCCCATTTTTTTATTTTCTATCTGATTCACGAGAGTATCTGCACCAAGCCCAAAAAGAAGTGCGAGCATGGGCACAATGAGAATTTGATAATAATCATGCTGTACATTCCCCCGTGCAATTATCATCATATATAATAGTGAAGAAACCACAAACGAAAAAATAAATAAAAGAGATTTTCTTTTTGAAAGAAACGCTATCATCACAACAACAATTCCCCAGTATCCAAGGAGCAATTTAGAAAGTCTTTCAGCAAAAAGCCAGTAGAAAAATGCACCAGTAAATCGAATATTTCCTCCATTAAAAAGCCACGCATTTACTGGAATGCCCTCCGGGAATTGTTTCATCCACAGTCTCCACCAGAGTAATGGAAGTCCAATTAACACAACGAAAACGTACAATACCGGTTTTTTGAATAGCCCCCACCTCCATGTATTCCAGGCAATAATAACAAGAGGAAGTAAGAGAAAAGCAGCATATGGCTTAAAAAGTAGTGATACAATGCCACTCAATAAAGAAAGATAAAACCATATAATTTCTTTACTTATAGTTTTGGCAGAAACATACTTGTCGAAAAAATATATACAAGCAAGCGTCGCAGTAACCATGGAGGGATCCGGCAAAATAACTCGACTGTAGTAAATGCTATAGGGAAGAAAAGCGAAAAATCCTGCTGCAGCAAATGAACCAAATCCTCCAATGTATTTACGTGCAAGAAGAAAAATAAATACAGTAGATAAAAGAGACATACCAATGGTAATAAGCCTTCCCCATTCCTCAAGGGTTACCTTTCCTATATACTTGTACCCTCCAGCTTGCAAGACATTGTAAATAGGAAACTCAACAAAGCGATATCCCTTTGGATTATCAAAACCTGAAGGAACATTGGATAGATCATCAAAGGTAGGGTGCAGTATATCAAACCCATTTTTTACAAAATTTCTTGCTACTGCAGAAGTATCAGCTTGACGCCAACTGTGCCAATCAGCAATAGGATTATTGAATCGATATAGCCTAACAAGAGAAGCCAAACCTAATAGGAGGAAAAACAAAAATAATTCCCATTTTTTCATAAATTATCTACTTCTGAAATTTCACCATTTTTGTCAAATTCAAAAATATAATCGTTTGCAGAACTGACTGATGGATTTTCTTTCACTGCTTTTGTTGCGTCACCTATCGATTTTTCCTGAAATATTTTCAGAGACGTATCACGGTAAATAAACCATAGTCCATCAGAAAGCCCAACAGGGAAAATCCATGCATTCCCGTATTTTATTGGCATATTTACCATATACAAAGATGATCCAGCTGACATATACGGTTTTTCAAGTCGAAAATACCCGAGTGTTTCATATGTTATAGTACTTGCTCTTTGCCACTCTGAAAGCTCACGGTTAATCGCTCCTCGGAAAAGCAAGGCAATACCTGCGAAAATTATTACACCGACTATCCACACAGTTTTTCCTTTCGTCTGTTCAAAGAAATGTTTTATAACAACGATCACAGCAAATGCAAATCCTCCTGCTGCTAGATATCCATATCGTTCACTCATATTCCCTAGTGGCAGGAATGGAAGCAAAGAAACAAACGCAAAACATACACCAAAAAGGGATAGTCGCACTGTTTCATTCATCAAAAGTTGTTTTTTCTGCTTTACAATCACATAGGCAGTACCAGCTATGAGCAGTATAATCCCAATCGTTACAGGCAAAGAGTATACTCTCATTGCATCCCGCAGTGTCCACATATAAGAAAGCATCCGTTCACCACTGAAAGTTGTTAAGCTATACCCAACAAAATTTCCGATGATATTTGGTATTGCATGAGATACGTTATACGCATAATCTCCCCCCATCGGAGCAACATGTGCTTTATTCCGTATTGCCAGATATATAACATCCAAAATAACAAAAGGAATATAGGAAAGAAGAAGCTTTTTTGTTACTTTTTGTCCTAAAAGAAAAACATCTGTCACAAAAAACAGTAGTGGAGCGACAATTCCCATCTCATAGGAAAAAAGTGCACCTACTACCAATATAAAAGAGAGCAGATAGCTTATCCAACCATGCTGTTGTCTATGTTTAACAAGAAAAACAACACTAAAGATAAGAAAGAGTGCACAAAGCAATGTATATGTGGTTGAAATCCAGAAAAGTGTTTCTGCATGAATTGGTAACATCAGGAAAAAAACAGCAAGAAGCATAGCCCACTGTTTTTTCTTAAAAATTTGCAGTCCGAGTATATACCATGCAAGTGCAATCAAAAAATGAAGTGCGATTGCAAAAAGATGATACCCCTGAGGTTGGAAGGAGAAGAATGAATACATATAATACATAACGACTTTATCAAGCGGTCTGTAGAACCCTTGTGAATCAGTAAAATACTTTCCTAAGTCATGAGGAGTTGATGTTGCAGCCCATTTCAACCAAGAAAAATCGTCTGCAACAAAAAAATTAGTCAATCCTCCACTAAAGAAAACAAATACCAAAAGGAATAAATAGATAACCAAAAAGGTATGCGAAGTAAGAACACTTTTTAATTTTTTAAGGTAATTCATATGAATATCTGTTGTTAAAGCCAATCCCCCCACACTAATTCCTAAAAGAATCCATAATGGCTCAGCGACTTTTGAAGCCTCAAACACATCAATAAGAGAAGCGTTTGCGATAAGCCCAATAACGCCACCAGCAAGACCTAAGGCAAAGGTCTTGGTCAATGGGTATGTATCTGTCTTGACTGCTTGGAATGTATAAATTCCTAAAATAATAAATATTAAAGCAAATGCACCAAAGCCCAAAAATCCTGACTCTCCTAAGAGACGCAGGTAATCATTATCTGATGCTAAGGTAATACTTGAATATCCTGTCCCTAAAGGAGGATTTTTCATAAAAGCAGCCCATGCAGTTGGCCATTCTGCCTGGAATCGAGTTGTAAAGGAAATATCATAGACAAGTGCTTTCTGGATAAGAAAACTTCCTGAGACGGTAGAAATCTCAAGACCTCCATTTGCTAATTTAAGACGTAAAGAATCTTTGGTCGGAATTGATTTCCTCACCAGAGCGGATGTTGTGGCAACAGAAGTTTGAGGAAGGGTAATAAAACTTGAACCTGTTGGTAAATTGTCCATTGGAGGAGGAGCTTCAACAATAACAGCCGTACTTTTAGGCAAATCTGTATTTTTTGCTATTTTCTTCTTCAAAGTTTCTGGTAACTTTGTCTCGGCAACTCCAACTACTTGCCCTTGATTGTTGGTCACCACATTTACTATCCTGAATGTTTCCGAAAAACGTTTTGCAGTAGATCCACTAAAAATTAACAACATCAGAATACTAATACCAATAACCGGAATAAGAAGTTTTTTTTGCTTGAGAAAAATTAAAGCTATGGTAGCACCGAGAATATAGGCAGTAAAAGAAATTCTGGAAGCGGTAAAAATAAGCAGCATAAGACCAGTAACAAAAAGCACTGCCACTCCTACTTTCGCAGCAAGTTTTTTTACGGTTACAAAGATTCCCAAAATCAACGGCAGCATAACTACCAAATACGCTGCTAAATCATAATGCCCACCAAAAGTTGAGGTAATACGCGACCCTTTTGGTAAGCAGAGTGCCAGTCCTTTGGCAAATTCTTCATTGCCGGTCTGAAATGATGGAAAACAAAATGGATGTTTTACAAAAAAATCAGGGAAGAGTCCCCAAACATCTAAGTAGAATTTTTGACCAAACCCATACAGAATAACGGCAGTTAGACTAACACAGAGAGCAATAACATAATCTCGCACATCTTTCACACTTCGTACTGTTGAAAAAGCTACAAAGAATAAAACCATGTACTCAATACGTCTCAGATATTGCAGAATAGCGACGTGAGGAAAGAAATTAGCAAGATGAGGAGCAATAAAGGCAAGTGAAAAAAGTAGTGATAGAAGACCCACAGACCAATATATGCCAATTGGAGCTCCGACAGGCCATGCGAGCTTTACCTTACGTCTCAGAAGTTGAATAAGCCAAATAATAGCAACACCAGCAATCAAAAAATCCTCGAGACGAATATACACCCAGGTCCTTACAATATGAATGCTAGGCAGCTTTGGATACAAAGCAGTAAAAACAAGCGTAAAAAGTACTGCCCATTTTAATAGTGAATTATCGAGTAGCGCTAAAAGCTTTTTCATACGTAATAACAAAATACTCTTTTTTAAAGAGCTTTCCATATAATATCAGAAGAATGGCCTTTGTTTGAAGTAGCAATTTTACCACAATGTACTCCCATAAAGGTCTGTGCTTTTTATAAAAATATAAAAGGTTTTTATAGATATTTACAATGGCAAATGTTCTATTGCTGCTTCCCTGGTCTTTATGCAAAATACCGTTGGTTGGGAAAAAATAGGAAGAGTAACCGGCTTCCTTCGCACGGTAACATAATTCCAGATCCTCGGTATACATAAAAATATTTTCATCAAATCCACCTAATTTTTCAAAAACCGTCTTTCGTATCATAAAAAGCGCACCTTTTACCCAATCAACTTTGGAAATTTCCTTTGGATTTTTACCAGTAACGCCAAATCGCTGTAACCCAAGAAGAAGAAGGATCAAAGTAAAAATCGTGTAAAATTCACCAGCTGATGATTGTGATGTCCCATCAAAATTTTGTAACTCACCACCCAAAATGGCAATTTCAGGATGGACCTGCATATAGCTAAACATATCCATAATACCTCGCCCTTGGATTGTTGTATCGTTATTTAAGAATAATACATATTCTCCTTGTGCGTGTTTTACTCCAAGGTTATTTCCTGCTCCAAATCCAGTATTTTCGGGATTTTGAATAAAAGAAAAACCAATATACTGTCCAACGGTTTTTTTTAGATGTTTTGCAGAATCATCTTTTGAATTATTGTCAACAATAATGTATTCCCATTCCTTTTGTTCAAAATGTTTTTTATATTGTGCATACAAACTCTCCATTGAATCAACGGTTAAATCAGAATTCCGATAGTTAAGGGAAATAATTGAAAGTTTCATACTATCTGAACCAGCGGGCACGGCCAAGCTTGTAGGAGTATTCTGTAACTTTTCTTTTGCTGATTTCTTTTGCAGGCACTCCACCGACAATGGAATTTTCCTCAACATCTTTTGTCACAACAGCCCCAGCAGCCACCACTGCTCCTTTAGCAATCTTGACTCCAGGAAGAATAATTGCCCGTGGACCAATAAATACATAATCGCCTATTACCACTTCCTTTTCAATAGGGCCAAAATGTGTATCATTCACGTCATGTTCAGAGTTATATATCATTACCTCTGAAGCTATGTCCACATGATTGCCTATCTGAAGCAGTGCCCGTCCATCCAGAACTGCTCCTTCTCCAATAATTGTGTCGTTTCCTATTTGGATATTCCGACTGTCATAAAATGTTGCTCCAGTATGGAGGGTTGATCCTTTCCCAATTTTCATCCCTCCAGCGCGATAAAAAAAACGTCTGATATGGTGAGAAGGAATATATCCAACATATTTTAAAATCATCATTTCAAATTCCAATTCAACAGCATCAAGCCGACGGGAAATTTTTCGAAGAATTTCTCCAAATGTTAGTATTTTTCCTGTTTTGTCTTTCATACAATTAATAGTTATATGGTTAAATCATTCAGCTATTTAGCCATGCTTATCAATACATCTAGTGTTTCTTTTGCCGCTTTTTCCCAAGAAAACTTCTGTATATGAGTATATCCCTTTTTCACCATTTCCTCACGTAGGGTTGGACTGCTAATAACTTTTTCTATTTTCCCAGCTATATCATTACTATCCAATGGGTCCACATACATAGCTGCATCTCCTCCTGCTTCTGGAAGACTACTTACATTGCTTGTTATCACAGGACACCCATACTTCATTGCTTCAATAACTGGTAGTCCAAATCCCTCATATAGACTTGGTAAGACATAACAAAGTGCATGTTTGTATAAAGAGGGCAAATCTTCATCACCGACAAAATCCAGAAACTTCACATCTTCTTCTACACCAAACTTTTTTGGAGCAGCTAAAATGCCTTCATACAACCACCCCTTTTTCCCCACGACCACTAATTGCAGACCCTTATCTGTTGACGTTTGACGTTTAACGTTTGAAAATGCCTCTATCAATCTGACAATATTTTTCCTCGGCTGAAGTGTTCCAACAAAAAGAATATACTTGTCTTTGATCCCAAATTTCTCTTGTAGGTCTTTCTTGCCTAGTGCGTTATTCATATTGCTTATTGCATGTTTTATTCCAGGGTAGGTTACTATCACCTTCTCTTGTTTAACCTTATACTGTTTGATTATATCATCACGGGAGGCATTACTAATAGTAAATATTTTTGTTGCATTTTTTACTGAATACTCTGTCCAATTGGTCAGTTGATACAAATCTTTTTTTGCAAAAAGCTCTGGAAAATGAAGGTAAGACAAATCCATTACAGAAATAGCTGTTGGCACAGGACTGAAACGTGGTGCGTAATGGGTGGGAGTAAAGAAAACATTAGGCCTTGGAAAATGAGTAAAAAGATACAAAGGAAGTCCTATCTGTGTCCACAATTTTTTAGGTCCAACAATGATATATTTCCACTTTTCATCTTCCTTAGGTAATTCACTATTTGGTTTATCTTTTAAGTAAATAACAAATCTTACATCTTGAATCGTAAATCGTAAATCATACAATTGCGTAATCAATTGGTATGCATATTCTCCAATTCCTACTTTTCTTTCAACATTTGCTTCATTTCCATCAATTCCAATTATCATAGTATTTATATAAAAAATTGTTATATTATCTATTGGCTATTTATTCAATCATTTATAGACGTACATACTCTCTACATACCCGGATACACAACAGTTAGCTTATTCTCTGGCAATCCCAAAATCTCCATTGCGTCTTTTTTTGTCGCTTCTGATATACAAATGACTTTATCTATTTCTTTTGTAACCCAATCCAAACGATGCTTCTGAACAGTAACTATTTTTTTCGCTGTTTCTTCTGGATATTTATACACAATCAAGTCATACAAAATAGTTACCTTTTTTGCTTTACTAGGAGGCTGTACCCAGTCTGAAGAAATAAAAACATCAACTGGTCCAATAAACCACTCTATGGGGAGTATATGAAGCCTATTCCATAACAGATCTAAAATAATTGGGGGAAGCTTATATTTTTTAATTTTGATATTTTGAGCATTGATTAGAAATGTAAAATTAGAAATCAGAAATTCTTTTCTAAGACTGGAGTAAAATAGAACATAGGTATTATTGCTATCATTTTTTATCAGTGCTTCGATAAGTTTGCCCAGAAAATTTGCCACCCCTGTTTTTTCAAAAGCAAGCTGTGATATGTCAATTCCAATCTTCATACTTTATTTTTTATTTTGAAACAAAAATAACAAAATTGCTATGAGAAAAAAGAAAGCAGCATAGTAGGTAAACCGTTGTGCGGTAAAGAATATATGCAAACTAAAAAAGGGAATAGCTAAAGCGGTAAGGATAAGTCCAGCAATCGTAAAATACTTGGGGTTACGTCTATAGAGAAGTCCTGCAAAGACTACAAGGAATAAGATATCTTGAGGCTTCATACGTTAGTCAATTGTCACATTTTCAGGCTGTTTTTTATCAGTTCGATACTTTAAATGGAAATACATCCGCTCCTCGATAGACCGTGGAGTATGGGAAATATTAATTATCAAATCTGCCAAAAATCCGGTAATAAGCACTTGAAGTCCTGCAAGCAAAAGAAGAATCCCCAAGAAAAAAAGTGGCCGTGTTCCAATAGAATGTCCAGTAAAATGTACGCCTGTCAAATATAAAAGGAGGAGAGTACCAATAGTAAAAAGAAATCCTCCTACCATACCAAAGAAATGAAGCGGACGTTTGCTGTATTTTGTAATAAAAAGCATAGTCATAATATCGGGCAAGTCTTTCCATAATTTGGAGAATCCATATTTAGATTTGCCGTATAGCCTTTTACTGTGCTCAACAGGCACCTCTGTCACATTGAATCCTTGTCCATATACCAAAAGCGGTATAAATCGATGCATGCCTCCATACAACCTTAGGCTTTTTGCAGCATCCTTACTATATACTTTGAGACCACAATTATAGTCATGAAGATTAAGTCCCCAGAAAAATTTTGCTAAAAGGTTAAAGAGCTTGGAAGATATTATTTTTTTCAGTGGGTCTTTTCTGTCTTTTCTCCATCCAGCAACTAATTCATAGCCTTCTTTGGCTTTTACAACAAGTTTCTCAATTTCTTCTGGCAGATCTTGTAAATCAGCATCAAGAGTCACTATGTAGTCACCCTTTGCCATCTGAAATCCAAGTGTCAGTCCTTCTGATTTACCTTGATTTGCACGGAAGGAGAAAATCTTTACATGCTTATCTTTCTTTTCATACTGTTGTAAAAGAGAAAGAGTACTGTCTGTTGACCCATCATCAATAAAAAGAATTTCGTAGGAGTCTTTTAATGCTTGTGTTGCTTTGGCAAGGCGGGTATAAAAAGCGGGTAAACTCTCTTCTTCATTAAAAACAGGAATAACAAAGCTAATCATAACAACTCAATTGTACCAAGGAAGGGGTATAAAAGCAAAATCTTGTAGAGTGAAATAAGTAGTTAGAAAAGCCTACCTACGTATAGCTTTTGTTCCCAGAAGTGAGCAGTATTCATAGTATTATCAGAATATCCAGAGAGTCGTATTTTTATTGTATAAGTTCCTTCAGTAAGTCTTACCATCCATGTTGTATTCATTGGTTGATTCCATACACTACTTGCTGCAAGAGCTCCCCAGTCTTGTCTGTAGCCTGTTAGAGCAACATTATTGAGAGGAGTAACGAGCATGTCATTTGCTACAATTCCAGCTTTCCATTCTGCATAAAAGCTTGTAGCACCACTTTCTCTTTCAGAGTAGATGTAATGGAGGATTCCGCTATATGAAATCATGTAGTTGTATGCTTTACCTGTTGGTACAGTAAGACTAATGGAGGTTGTAAGATCATGATTTGCAGTAGATCCACTCACTGTATAATGAACATCATCAGTATTTTCGTATGTTTGAACAAGAGATGGCTCTGATGCAGCATGGGATATCTTCGCTTGGGTTACAGCACTATCTGCTAATTTTACACTTGTAATCCCACTATCTGCAACTGAAAGTGTTACATCACCACTCGTCCCGCCACCATTTAAACCAGCTCCAGCAATAACAGCTGTTATATCACCGCTTCCCAAACCAATTTGTGTATCTCCTGTTCGACATGGATTAAGAGGAGCGCTATTTGTAGCAAGAGCATAGAGAGTTCCCGTATTATTTTTTAGACATCCTGTTAAAGATGTTGGATTATTTGCATGAATCGTTGATCTAGAAAGAATAAATAAAACAGTTGCAGTTAATAAAAAGAAGAGAAGAGGAAATATGAAATGTTTGGCTTTTTTAGCAGAAAGAAAAATCATATATATCTTAAGACTAGACAAACCTTATATAGTTGTCAATAGCCTTTACAGAACAAACAACTTAAATCTTAGTTGCTTCTTTAGTAGCAAATAAACAACTACAGAACTAATAATTACTATTGAAGATATACTTACCCAAACCCCTCTATTCACCCACTCTTGTGGCTGATAAAAAACACGGAGGGTATATGACCCACCTTTAGGCAAAACAAAACTATTCAGTGTCTTTTCGTAAGACGTACTTTCGATAATCTCAACTTGTTTTCTATTGCTTGTTGCCTGTTGCCTATTGACTATCTCCGCTTTCCATCCACTGTCATAACTTTCTGAGAAAACAAGTTTGTCTCCTCTTTTTACGTTGTTTATCTTAATCTCATAATCCGTAGGAGAAATAGATATATAGAAAAGTTTTAAGTTACTATCCGTCCAAAAATGGTCTTTCGGATTGTTTACTGCAAAAACATGAATTCTGCCAAGCTCTGATACTTCAGTAAGCCAGGAAATTTTTTCTACCTCTTCCACTGTCTTCTCATATAGAGTCTGGTCATATTTTCTATCTGTCAGAAATATCTCTCCTTCACTATCAAATGGCACAATAACATACTTTACGCTCGCTTCCTGCAGCTGTTTTTCAGCACCATCCTTTTTCAAGTTATCCAGTACCCCTGAAATACTTGAAACATGATAATAATCCAAAGCTGGAATAGCAGGATGAGTTGAAGAATAAAACCCAAACCGCTGAGTTGTGGGAAGCCAAAATGTTCTTGAAAAAGTATGGTGACCACTCAAAAATTTTTCCAACTTTATATACTCCTGAGGCACTTGATGCCCTTTAAAAGTCCCTCCTAATTGTCCTAATAACGCAGGACGAATAAGAAATAACAAATAGGCAACAACAACCAAGAGAAATAGCTTGGGGATATACCTTTTCACTCAAACCTCCTTTTAAGGAGTCCATACACCTTCCCTATTGAATAGGGGATGAGCATTGAGTAAGACAAAACAATCAACAAATACCATTTCGTGGGATCACGAAACATAATAAATCCAGGAACATGACTAAACATCCAAAGATATATTCCCCCGAATGGATCATTAGCTCCTTTTGCAAGAAACACTCCAATAATTCCAAGTAATGCAATATAGAGAACATATAGTGTT
>CAZRBN010000018.1:0-19673 GCA_964598355.1 uncultured Gammaproteobacteria bacterium | reverse complement strand
GCAGAAAGGGCTTCGTCAACAAGGTGTTTGAGGGCTTCTTTTGGCTGTGCACCAATAGTAGACTTAACAGGCTGTCCATTTTTAAAAACCATAAGCGTTGGGATACTCATCACACCATATTGAGAAGATACTTGAGGGTTATCGTCAACGTTGAGTTTAACAACGTCAACTTTTCCTGCGTATTCCTTACCTAATTCCTCAACAATTGGTCCAACGACTTTACAAGGGCCACACCATGGAGCCCAGAAATCGACCAAAACAGGATTTTTGCTCTGTAATACTTGTTGTTGAAATGTTGCGTCTGTTACATCAGCCATAGAGGTACTATCTATCCTACACCCTCTCCTATTTTCTTGGCAAGTAGTGAAAATTTGGAAAGTAAGTAACCAATGATTATTATTAGTAACCTCTTTGCAATTTGCGTATCTGTTGCATATTGTGCCTTGTTTTTTTTCCATATAGTATAGCGCTTATATGAAGCAAGAAAAACAAGACCAATCAGAAGAAGAAAGGAAAGCATTAATTGATAAAATCAATGAGACAACACTTGGTGTACCACCTACACCAGAAGAAGATGCACGCACTCTAAAATTAGAAAGACATTTAAGACGAGAACTCAGGAAACGAGGTATTAAGGTTCCGAAAAAATTATTTACCCAACACTAATTTGAAAAGCATTCTACTTGGGAAGTCATTCGATCCTGAGCCCATGCCTAACCGGTGGAATAACTCCAGCA
Organism: uncultured Gammaproteobacteria bacterium; assembly: GCA_964598355.1. Classification (GTDB taxonomy): domain Bacteria; phylum Patescibacteriota; class Microgenomatia; order Levybacterales; family UBA12049; genus DASQJJ01. Next base: position 18,936 of record CAZRBN010000018.1, on the reverse strand, counting down.
CTTAGGGAAATTAATATAACCAACCTAAAGCATAAAGACATTTGTATACTTGTTTATTTGGGTATTTACTCTAACTCTTCCCTCTTCGTGTGGAGATACCAGAAAAGCTGGTCAAAGAAACTGAAAATTGCTTTGAATGGAATCTCAATCACATAGTCAAAAAGAAAAACAATCACATTAATTTGAGATATCCCATCCGTAAACATTCTTCCAACTCTCACAATCGGAATAAATAAGAAATCTATAAATGGCGTAAAGAGGCCCGGCTTTGAGTCTATATCGTATTGGTGCGCAGTATTGCTGATGCCATAAGCCAGAAAGGATACGACAGCGATAAAGAAAATAAATACTATCTGACTCACAACATTAAATTGCAATCGTGTCAAAATATCAACCATGGTCCCAAAACTAAGGAAGAATGCAAAAAACCACAAAAGGGTAAAGACAGTATGAATTGCCTTCTTTTTTGGCTTGAGTGCAACTGTATACATAGGTGTGATTTTCGGCTCATCCTCCAGAAGGACTGTTTTAATTTTCTCCAAAATCCTCTTAGAATTATCTTCTTTAGGACGGGAGATAAAAAGACTCACAATAATAAGAAGCAGGGGCGGAATACCAATATTGAGGGCAATTGCTCCCCACTGAATAGCTCCATATGCAAATCTGTCATACGTCCCTTCAATACTCAGGGCAAAAATAGCTTTTGTGACAAGTAAGAAAACAACACTTTTCACTATCGCCAGTTGCACTTTCCGTGAAATCCCTTGATATCGTTTGTCACATGCTTCAAAAACGACTTTTTGGAAGTCTTCGTCTACTGCAAACACTTGGTTGGTACTACTTTTTTCTTTCGCGAGTACATCTTCCAAAATAAAGAAAACTGGTGCTTGTTTTTTGACATACTGGTAAATTTTTTCTTTTAATTTGTACTGTAATTGAGCGCGAATTTCTCGATATCCGTGCTTAAATCCATGAATTGCACGCTCTAAGTTATGTTCACTTAGCTCTCCAAAAATCTGTTGAAAGAGTGCAAATCGTAAAAATGCAATATCGTCTTTTGCATATGCGCGTCTTACTGCCAAATAGACCTGGACATTCTTTGTTTCTTCGCTGTCGTCACTTATTTGTATTTCGTCTTTCATAACATAAAACATAAAATTTGCAATGGTATTTCGATGGACTTGTGGATTGAGAAACCGTGCCAAATGAGCAGAAAGGAGCTGGAACATCCACTGATCCAAAACACTGTCTCGCATGATATAGCGAGACTTTACTCCCTTTCTCCAGCGCAGCCAGAGATCAATAATATCCCCTGCTCTTTGGATATACCTTTCTGGAAGACTTCCATTAGGGAAATAATGCGCCCACACCAACTCTTTTAAGAGTGGCTCGGCAATAGTCTTTCCGACAAGAGTCGAATTTTTCGACCTATGGAGTCCTAGTCTTCTCTTAAGAATTCTCTGAATTGCAGCCCGAAGAACGACTTCTTCATCACGATAATCCATGGCATTGCGAAGTTTTTCATACCAATTGGCGATGGCTGAGACAAAGTGGTTAACAGTAATTTTCGATTCATGGTTGGGGGACTCTTTTTTTGCAAAGATATCAACAACTGCCTGAGCAACTTTCGAGAAAACAGCAGGAGGTGGGGGTGGAGTCTCTTGAGTCGGTAATGTCCCAACAATTTGAACAGTACTAATCTGCGGATGTTGTTCCATATATGCTTCGAGCGAACAGCGTCAGTCGAGAAATCATCATTTGTCATCTCGGATTTACTCCGATACCCAATTTCAATCTGGTGAATTATTTATATAGATTCCCGATCAAGTCGGGAATGACAATGTAGCTCCGCTTCTTGCGTTCATGCTCATTATAAACCTTTCGTGAGCAACGAACAAGTCAATCTAGTTGAATACGTTTTATGAACTATTTAACAATTGTGTAATGAAAAAAGAAAAGAAAGTTACTCAACCGTAACAACATTCTCAGGAGTATTGGAGAGGAAGCCTTTGACATTCTTCAGACTGGTGTCCAAAATTTCCATAACTGCTTCTTTTGTATTAAATGCATTATGAGGACTTACAAGGACATTATCCTTGTTAAGAAGTATATGTTCCATAAGATCGGTTTTCAAATCGCAGTTTTTTAAGAATTCTGGACTTAATAATTCTTTCTCCTCACGGATGTCATGTTCGTCTTCCAACACGTCTAGTCCCACTCCGGCAAAAATTCCCTGTTCTAGCCCCAAAAGAATTGCCTCTGTCTCAACCAGCCCACCACGAGCAGTATTGATGAGATAAATACCTTTTTTCATATGTTGCAGACTATCTTTATTAATAATATGTTTTGTTTCTGGTGTAAGAGGTAAATGCAACGTTACAATATCTGAGCGGGAAAGAACTGTGTTAAGGTCTGTATTATATTCAACATTAGGATTATCTGAAGGCTGATCGTGTCTTGTATATACCACAACATGCATACCAAATCCTGTTGCAATAGTAATAACGGATGTACCAATCTTCCCTCCTCCAATAACACCCAAAGTCTTACCGCATAAATCTATCCCCTGAAGTCCTTCCATAGAAAAATCTCCGCGTTTTGTTCTTTCAATTGAAGGAATAATCTTTCGTGTCAAAGCAAGCATAAGTGCAAAGGCTTGCTCAGCAACTGTATGCACACCATAAGATGGAACATTACTGACAACGATTCCCTTTTCTTTGCAGTATGCCATATCAATATGGTCAAATCCTGTAGAACGAGTCACAATGCATTTAAGATTTGGCATTTGAGACAGAATATCTTTTGAGAGTGTAGAGTAAATAAAGGTAGAAATGATTTCTGCATCTTTATACTGCTCTATTGTTTGTACATCCAATTTATCTTTCGTCAGACCTACTTCCTGTCCTGCAAATGTATCCTTAATATATTGATCTTCCCAATCCTCTACTTCGAAAAACGTTATTTTACTCACACTTTTAGCTTACTATAAAAATAAAATGAAAAACAAGTGGCTATCTGTTTAAAAAGAGAATTGTTATATGCTACATTGTTGCCGAAAGTATATACCATGTCCTGACCCCTGCACATATTACCTCAATTTCCGCCTTGACAAGTCCTAGAGCGCATGATTATACTCATAAATACTTATGGCAGTAAAGAAAACTACTTCAACAAGACCAGCAAGCAGAATTAAAAGAATGGAAACACTAGAATCAATTGCACCTGTTGAAACGCCTCGAAAGAGAATATCTTTTTCTCTCCCGCCAATGCCTAAATCCTACACTCCATTCCTTATGGTATTGCTTCTTGTTGCATCCTTCCTTTTAGGAATGCTGCTAACAAAAGTACAATATTTAGAAGCTCAACAAAATAAAGGCCCTCAAGCAGCTGCACAACAACCAGGAGGAGCTGCACAGCCTTCCCTTACCCCAGGCAAACCAGTTGATGTCGCTGTTGGTAACCTTCCTGTTATGGGTAATAAAGATGCAAAAGTAAAAGTTATTGAATTTGCAGACTTCCAATGTCCATTCTGTGAGAAATGGTATACAGAAGTTGGAAAAAATCTTATCAATGATTATGTGAAGACTGGAAAAGTTGCTTTCTACTGGAGAGACTATCCTTTCTTGGGGCAAGAATCAAATTACTCAGCAGGTGCAGCACGATGTGCTAATGAGCAAGGCAAATTCTGGGACTTCCATGATTATCTCTATACTCATCAAGGTCAAGAAAATTCTGGAGCCTTCTCCAAAGATAATTTAAAAAAATTCGCAGCAGATTTGGGACTGAATACAGACCAATTCAATTCCTGTTTGGATGCAGACAAATATGCAAAAGACTATCAAACAGATTTATCTGATGGTCAAAAAGTAGGAGTTAATGGAACCCCAACAGTCTTTATTAATGGAGTATCAGTTGTTGGAGCACAACCATATGCTGCATTCAAGACCTCAATTGACCAAGCCCTCGCTGGGAAATAATCTCAGATAAACTCAGGAATTCAGAGATAGTAGATGCTATGTTTTCTGGTATTCTGATCTGTCAGCCGACGGGCCAATTTCAAATAGCTACTGTATGTTTCATCGTTACAAGGCACCCTAACAATTTAACAATATAAAAATTATTCCTGTATAATTACTTTATGAAAACTCCTTCTCTACTTCAAGTCACAAAACAACAACTTTTCACAGTAAAGTCTTTGATACTTATTCTTTTCATTGCATTCCTCTATATTCTCTTTTCCTTATTTGTCCTTAATAATCAGCTTAGTATTGATACCATCGTATCAACAACCCCACTTACGTACAAATTAGCACTCTTCACAACGCTTTTGGCAGGCTTATTTACCGCTTTTAGCCCAAGTGATACCGCTACCATGTTAGTAAGCAGTATTTTAGTAGGAATAAACCTTGTCCTAACAGCCAAAACACTCTATTCTCTCGAGCACCAAGGGAAAGTAAGACTTTCTGTAGGAGGAGCAACTATTATCAGCCTTATTACCACAGGATGCAGTCCATGTGGGTTTTCTTTGCTTTCTGTACTAGGACTTGGAACATCTTTTTCTTTTCTTCCCTTTCATGGGATGGAATTGCATATCGCATCAGTACTTCTTCTCTTTTTCTCTGCATGGTATATGGTGAAGAAATTGAGAGACGGATTGTATTGTAAAGTAAAATAAATAACTGTGTCTAACGGATCGATGATATATATATTATGAAAAAAATATTTTTCTCTATCTTTTCTTTTTGTATAGTTGCATATTTGTTTATTTGTTTATTCCCACCAAAGGTGGATGCACAAACAATGACCAACCACGAAGTATATATGAAGGCAAAAATTCTGCAAGTAGTCAAAGAAGATACAATGATTGGTGATGGAGGGTATACAACAATCACGCAAACGCTAAAAGTCCAACTGCTTGATGGACCAGACAAGGGCAAAACAATTACTATCCAACAAGGCAATGATGCTCGGATTGCCAGTGTTCATAAATATGCGCAAGGGCAAGAAGTCGTTGTAGACAAAACAATTGCTCCTGATAACTCCTCTCACTACACAATTACTGATTCTTATAGATTACCTGCTTTATATATTCTTGGAATTGTTTTCTTTCTCTTTACAGTAGCCATAGTTGGAAAAAAGGGGTTGGGGGCACTCCTAGGACTTGGAGTCAGTCTTATTGTTATAGTTGTCTATATAGTCCCTCAGATGCTCTACAATCAACAAGATCCACTGACTGTTAGTATTCTTGGATCATGTGTCATTCTTTTTATCACTACTTTTTTGGCGCATGGATTTCGTCGCCAAACAGTAATTGCTGTTGCTGCAACGTTCATTGCTCTTTTAGCTACTTATCTGTTATCTCTTATTGCTGTAAATCTTGCTCATTTAGCAGGACTTGGAACAGAAGATAGTTACTTACTTGAACTTACCCCAGGCCAAACAATTAACCCTCGTGGTCTTTTGCTTGGTGGAATCATTATCGGTACACTTGGTGCATTAAATGACATTACGACAACACAAGTTGCTTCTGTTTTTGCCCTTTTTAAAGCAAATAAAGAGCAATCCTTTTTGCAGCTTTTCGAGCATGGCATTAGTATTGGACGAGAGCATATTGCCTCTTTGGTCAATACCTTAGTCCTTGCCTATGCTGGATCATCCCTCCCTATTTTTATTTTTCTCATTCTCAATCCCAATCATCTTCCCTATTGGGTTATTTTTAATAGTGAATCAATGGCTGAGGAAATTGTGAGGACAATTGCAGGAAGTATGGGACTTATGTTAGCTGTCCCAATAGTTACCGCTCTAGCTGTCTGGCTGGCTCCTAAATTCAGTAGAAAGTAGATAGGAGCATGTACATTTCTGGTGAAAAAGCGAGAGAGGAATAACTAATGTAAATCGTGTTTTATTCCAAAATCACTGTACGGAAATTCTTTTTCTTCCCATGTAACATCAACTGATGTAATTTCAGATAGCATAGGACCCTTTTTACATTCTTGGATAAGCTTTTCAATCCTATCTTCTGGACCAAATACTTCTGCCTCAACACTCCCGTCAGGCAAATTCCTCACCCATCCTACCAGTCCAAGTTTTTCAGCATGGTGACGAACAAATTTCCTGTACCCTACTCCTTGAACATAGCCATAAATTAAAAAATGTGCAACACGCATAGTTAGGTATGAGACCTTAGTTATGAGAAGATTCTACTCCTAATAGATAACTCATCACTCATAACCTTTAAAACCTCGCTCCAATCATCGCCAACAATGTGTCTCTTAAAAATCTAGCTATGAACATCAGGAAAAATAATTTTATTGGAGAGTACTCAGTAATTCCTGCAATGAGTGCGAGCGCATCAAAAATAGGATTAGGAACAAAAGCAAAAAGAAAAATTAATAGTGTGCCATACGTATGAAATTTTTTTCTTAACCACTTATACCATCTATATTCATCGTGTGTGAGCACTATATGCTTACCTGCACGACCCACAAAATATCCAACCATATTTCCTAAAGCTGCTCCTCCCGATGCAAAAAGCCCCACTAGTAGTGGAGGATAGAGATGTCCTCCGATAACTACTGAGACAATTGCCGGTGCAGGTATAATAACAGTTGAGGAAGCAATAAAATTTAAAAGAAAAATTCCAAGAAGACCAAGCGAGCGGAAATGCTCTAGCCGGTGCTGAAATCGAAAGGCAAGAAAAACAACAAGCACAGACAGTACAAAAGCCCCAACATACGTCCACCGAGGAGAAATGATGAAACTTGATTGAATAGTTTTATTTTTTTTCATACCTTTGGTCTTTTGAAAGAACTAACAAATTTAAATCCAGATTGTTACATTGTTATATGATTATATTGTATTTTCTCTCCCTCTGGACGACCATTCCTCCCTTATGAGGGAAGGCTATAACAATTATTTGATTATTCGACTATTTGGATATTTTTAAAGTAACTTCCCTTGCTCGATCTTAATACTCTTCCCTTTTTCTTTCATGTCTTTTTTTAGCTGCTGTACTTTCCACATAAAAAGTGCACCTTTATTTTTCGCAGTACTATCAACAACAAAAGAAAGCGCTTTTTCAAGAATTGAGCGATGAATTTCCTTAGCCATTTTAATGTACAAAGACTTGTGTTTCATATCATCTAATATTTCGGCTATGTGCACACCAAACGACTGAAATTCCCTACTCACGTATTTATCTTTTGTGGGGTTAAATTTTTTGAGGACGTCTGCAATTGACTGCATAGAAATAGTATAGCATGAAGGAGGCTTATGGAAAAATTCTAAACCACAGGCTATACATTCGTTACTTAGTGTTGTACTGATTCATTGCAACGGTAAGACCTTCTTCAAGGCCCATTTCCAAGGCTTTTGCGGTATGGTGAATCAATTCTTTTACCTTACTATGCTCTTCATGATTAAAATCTCCTAACACATAATCATCAATTCCCTTAGCATCTGCTGCAAGCCATTCTCCATTACCCATTTTGTCTGGTCTTCCAATGCCACATCTCACTCGCCAAAAACCACCTTCAGGAAAAATTGTCAGAAGAGACTCAATACCCCTATGACCTGCTGACCCTCCCCCTTGCCGAATGCGAAGGGCACCAAGACGTAAATCAACATCATCATGCACAACCCAGATATCAGTAGCTAGTACTTTGTAGTACGTAGCTAGTAACCCAACAGATAAACCTGAATTATTCATATACGTTTTGGGTTTAACAAGGATCACTTTTTCTGTTTCACTGTGCTTTGGCTGCCATAAAATTTCAGCAATATCTGCTTTGAACTTTTTATTATCTTCCCACACCGTATCTTTTGTGCTTTCAAAGTCTTTGAGGAATTGCTCTAATACCATAAAGCCCAGATTATGGCGCGTTTTCTCATACTGCTGTCCTGGATTACCAAGTCCAATGATTAATTTCATTAAAGCTATTATATCGCAGATTGGCAAGGGAGACCATACACATAAGAGTAACGAGTAACCCTTAACCATTACGTTTCTCTCGATCTTTTTTCTTTACGCTTCCTGGTTAACGCTCCGTTTGCTTCAACAACACTATCATTTCTTCGTCTGTCACTTGAGGAAAGTTTTCATATACTTGTCCTACTGAGGTGAAAAAAAGAGGAGTTTGCAAGGCATAGATACTAGCAACATGCTTTCTTAGCTCTTTATACACATCCTTTGCAATAACAGGCACAGCAAGAGTAATATTTCTTGCACCTTTTCCTTGTAAGACAGTTAATGCACACATGACCGTTGCCCCTGTTGCTACTCCATCATCCACAAGGATGATGTCTTTTCCCTCCAAATCTTTTTCTGGGAAAACAGGACGAACAAGATTTTTTCTCTTATTCACAAGCTGAAGAGCCTCTTTCACAGCTTCTTTTCTATCCCATTCACTCATCCCCTTTACAGCTGCTTCATCCCAATAGACTTCTCCTCCCTCCCCTGCTGCTCCAATGGCAAATTCTAGATTAGTGGGAGATGTAATTTTCTTCACAAGTACAATATCAAATGGCAGATGGAGCATATGGGAAACTCGTATTCCTACCATAACTCCACCTCGAGGAATACCGACAACAACTGTATCATCTACATCCTTTCCCATTAGGTACTCACCCAAAACGATTCCTACTTCTTCACGACTTGCAAACATACGGCTAGATATGACTCGGATACTGTTCAGAATCCACCAGCTGGCAGACTATCCAAGTTTCATTTGAATTTTATCACAAAAAAGAGTACCTGCTGCATAAAACAGTTGATACTCTTTAGAGTTTAAACGTTTAAAACCGAGCTTACTTGTAGTAACCTTTTATTTGATATAACAAATAAAAACTAATAAGTGCAAACACTACTCCACCTAGAGCAAAAGAAAGAAGTGCTGAAACAACACTTGCTACTTCACTCCAGAAAAGCATATTCCAGCCTTGCATTTTTCTAGCTTTTGTCCCTGGAAATGCTGCCAGAAGAAGTGCTGATGAAACAAGAGCTGCTACCATACCTAAAAGGGATCCTGATGTTGCAGCAAATCCTCCACCTAATACCATAAAAGGTGACAGAACAGATAAAATACCGAGTCCTGCAAGTCCTGCGAGTACTCCCAAAATTCCAAAAATAAGAGAGAGCCATGGAGTAAATCTCACTAACACTTCTCGTGCATTTTTAGGAAGAGCTGGGAATCTCATGAAGAACTCCTCCATTTTTGCTTGCCAATCTGCATGTTTTGCCATATATATTCACCCCCAATCTGTAGATAGTAGTAAGTAGCTGGTAGCTAGTAACGTTATTTTTTTCTTTATTGCTTGCTAACTACAAACTATCAACTACTAGCTACTCCTTCAGCGTAACATCTTAAACTTTTAAAAGTCAATAACAATAGAAATAGAGAAGGTATCTACAGATCAAGAAGAGGTTGGACTATTTCTCCTTTAGGCTTTTTACTTTTCTCTTCTTCATCCCAAATCTTTACCACCCCATACACGCCGTCATATCCAGGTTTAATTACAATTGCCTCTTGCCGTACTTTTCCCACTCCTTCAGCAATCCTTTTTGCAAGCTCAGGAGATGTTACTGATAACACGATCTTTTCAATATCTTCTTTAGCCATTTGTAACAACACAGTAAATTCTGATACTCCTTTTTCGCAAAGTGTGTCAAAAATACGTTTGACTTTTGGACTTGTCACTGGACTTCCTATTGCCTCAGCAATAATTTCATTCAAAGGGACGATTTTGACGAAAGGAGGATGAATTCCTTTTGGATCAGTTATCCATACGACTTGATGACCATTTTGCTTGTGCAAACCACGTTGGTCTTCATGTGACAGTTCTCGCACTCGCCTCATCACTCCATCCGTTACTTTTCTTTTACATACAGGACAGATACCATTTGTTGCACGCTGTTCTTCTGGAGTCTGAGAGATATTGCAATTTCTATGCCCTGAATAATGGTACTTCCCCTCTTCTGGATAGAACTCAATTGTATATAAAACCCTGTTCAGGGTTTCCCCTTGATTTCCCAATCCTCCAGTGTGGAGGATTGGGGTGAGTGGTTTCTTTTTCTGCAAACTATGAACCATGAACTGTGAACTTGGCCTCATGATCGCCTGTCTAATATTTTCATAACTTAAAGACTCCAGTTGAAATACAGTTGCCTCTCTTCCCATCTTTGCTGGACTATGAGCATCAGAAAAAGAAAGAATGGATCGAGTCTCAAGCTCTTTCATTTGCCAATTCATTTCAGGATCAGAAGACAGTCCCGTCTCAATGCCATACACAAATGGTGCCATATCTTCAAATGCTTCCTCCAATGAATTAAACCCAGACAGTTGTCCATAGATTCCAAACCATGGCGTCCAAATATGTGCTGGTATAAGAAGGCTTCGCTCATCTATTTCTAGTAAAAGTGATAATAAGTTTTTCGAAGATAGACCAATAATAGGACGTCCGTCAGAAGATACATTAAAGCCACGCTTCAGTAACTCTTTATTAACCTTTTCTGCTGTTTCAAAGCTTGGCACAAAAACAAGGTTATGAATTCTTCGGCCCTTCCCTCCTTGAGAATAGATACTCGAGATCTCAACAGAGAGTAAAAATTGCACTTTTTTTTCTTCCTTCGTCATCGCGAGCGGATGAGAACCAATCTCCTCATTTGATATTGGATATTTCAGTTTATACAGTCCTTCATCACTCTCTTCCAATTGATTCCGTATTTCTCGGAACCAAAGGGGATGCGTCCAATCCCCTGTTGCCAACAGATCTATGCCTTTTTGTTGTGCAACTTGTACCATAACAGGAAGTGTCATTTGAGGCGATACCGCGCGTGAGTATTTACTGTGAAGATGCAAATCGGCAACAACATCAATCATGAGACCTATTGTAACAAGGAAGGCACAAAAGATAAACCACTACGAAGATGCACGCCTATTTAGACAATTCATAAATCTTCCTTTTGCATAGTCTTCCTCCAATGTTACCAATTGTTCAGGGGCAGGATGCTCACCAATAGCTTCTGCTCTCGTGAAATGATCACAATTAACCCAGCACCGCCTTACATTCTGAGGTGTATCTCTTTTCTCCACAAGCTCTGGAGGGCATGGAGGGAGTTGTTGATCGGGTTGTATTGGCGTATAAAATTACAATATCTCTGGTACTTTCTTTTGTCAAGAAAATTTATACGAAAGAAAACTTATGGGGAACTACAATGAGGGGTAAGCGAATATGTGACGCAAGATCAGCTAATGTTTCATCATGAGCTTGTTCTGCAAGTGTTTTTCCATTGTTTTCACGTATATAAAACGTCATGCCAAAAGGATGATAGGTAAAATCCTCTGGAGATGACACCTCTTTTTGTTTTCTTCTTCCTTTCAGAAGCACTGCCCCCTTTTCATAACAAATCTCTACATTCTGTCCTCTTCTTCTATATTTCTCTTCAAGAAGTACTCTAACACGCTCCCCTACATCCTGTCGTACTGCTTGAATAGTGGGTATTTTGCCAGCTCGTAAGATAAAGCGATCATACTCTGAAACACTCCCAACTGGCATAAACCCCTCTCGTCTACATTTTTGATGAGCAGGAATACAGACTTCCCTTTTTACTTCTAGGATTTCTTGTGCTACTGGAGTAAGTCGGGTTGGATCTAGCCGAAACCTTGGAGTTTCAGGAGCCTTTCTCATAACTCACCAACTGTCTCAAGATATATAAAAACTGAGGAAAGGGTTAGGTAAGAGTAGGGTAAAATACTTTAGTTAGGGTTTCTTTGGAAGTGGCTTATGGGGACAGTCACGTAAAAGTCCTGGATTTCTTCTAAATGCTTTTCCAAATCTTTTTTTTGCTTTGTCAGGATCACTCGTCCTGTCTGCACCTCTAGTCAAACTCTCTACATCTTTTTGATGAGGGCATGAACAAATTACATCTCCAGGCTTACCCCACTTCTTTGGACAAAAAACTATTCGATCTGGACCTGCCATAAAATTATTATAAGTCTACTTATTTGGTCAATCAATTTTTCCCATCAATTAGTAAATCTTCCTCGCAATCTCCTACCTCCCCAATCCCGCGTTATTTGGGCATTGTTCTCCCAGGCATCAAGTAGCCCCAAAAACTCACCATAATATTTGGTAAGTATTCTTCTTCTACTTGGTTTTACTGTTTCAGTCAATCCGTCCTGAACAATATCAAAATTATGAAGAGGTACTCCTGCATATAAAAGCATTGCCATGATTTCTGGTCCTCCACCAAGTAAAGCATTTGATGTTTGGAATGCTTCAGCAAAAATTCCTCGGATCTTTCTTACCTCTCCTTTTGCTGTAAGGAGTGCTTGATAGACAAGCATACGATCTACGTCTGAATAAACACTATTTACATCATTGTTAACACGCACTCCGCGCTCATGAACATTTTTTGGTGTTGCTTCCGGAGCTACTTGCTCTCCCTTAACCGGACGAATTTTTGCTTCATGAATAAAAATACTATTTTTGTATTCTCCTTCCGCCTTTACCTGAAGATCTTCCCATTGTTTCATCCAATAATCAGGATTTACCCCTTGTCCAGCTACCGAATAATTAGTCACTCCTTCTTTAGTGAATGGAAGGAAAATAGAAAAAACAAAGTTTTCAGGACCTTTATCATCCATGAGTTTCACAAGTGCGCTAGCATAATTTAAATCAAATCCTGCTGAAATAGCACAAACAGAAAAAAGAACTTTTTCTGCTCCTTTCTTTTTTGCAGTGTCATAAATTTTTTCAAGATGGCGATATAATGCTGCTTTCTGTGTTTCTATTGCTTCTATTGAATCAATAAAACGAAATGCTTTACCTGGCTTAGCTTCATGCAGTCGTTGTATATTGTCTAGGGTAACTCTACCAACATTATTACGTTCTAATCCTGCCTGTTGAAGAGCATCATCTGAGAAGGAGTCGGGCATATGTCCAGCTGCTACTACAGATCCAATAGCAACCCTTCCGTTCTTTAAGAGATCTGCGAGAGTATTATGCAATTTCCATTCAACAATGGGTTTGAGAGGAGTAGGCCTCGGCTTTTCAGGAGTTGTATGGTTGCGATGTATAAAATGATGTAATTTTTGAACCGTTAATATACCTCTCTCCGGAATTTGTATAAGTGACATAGGAGGGGTTATAACAAAAGTAACTAAGAGTTACAACTATAAGACTGTAGCTTGGGGTGTGGATTATGGGGTTACTAAGGCAAGCTAACTGAAGTGCACCGGGTTATTTCTTTCCTTGCTCATTGTACATTTCAATAAGCTCTTTTACTGTTGTAGCATCTTCTGCTTTTTTATCTGCATCTCGAAATGTAACAAGACGCGGGAATCTGAGTGCATACCCTGCTTCTAATTCCCCCTTTGAGTCATTTGTCTCTTTTGTCCCCTTTGGTTCCTCTCTCCCCGCGGTATGTATTGGGCTTCGTGTTATCTCATCTGCCAATACTTCTATGACCAATTTTGGTTCTACCCAAACACTTGGCATAATGATTGACTCGACTCTTGCTGGTTTTGTACTTCTTTCTAAATTCTTTGTTCGTTGGGTGATACTAATCCATTCTTCATCAGTAAGTCCTGTACCAATTTTACTTACAGTCACAAAGATATCTTTCTCACTGTCATATACTCCCACTAAAAGTGCTCCTGCACCAAATGCAGTGCGCTTTCCCCTCCCGTAAATGTAGCCCAAAATTACACAATCTATGGTATCTTTCAACTCTCCTGTTTGGTGACGTTTTAGCTTTACCCAGTTAAAATTTCTTCCACCCGCAACATAGGGACTTGATAATTTCTTTATCACAACTCCTTCAAGACCTTTGGTAATTGCATCATCAAGCATAGTTGCAAGGATTTTTGCATCAGAAATGGTTTGTGTTGCAGCAGGGATAAGTGTTTCGTCTCCATGAATAGTAGCTTTCAATATCTCCAAACGCTTGGAAAGGGGCTCAGACAGAAGAGATTTCCCATCTTTGTAGAGGATATCAAAAACAAACGCTTTCAACGGCAAACTTTTCGCCATCTCTTCTATATTATATTTGCGCCGCCTCTTTGTTGTTTCTTGAAAAGGATAGAATTCTTCAGATTCAGGATTGTAGGCCAAGGCTTCAGTGTCTAAGATCGCACTCTTCGCTTTTATTTGTGTTTTGGCTGCCTCAATGAGCTCAGGAAACATGTGAGTCATATTTTCCAAGTTGCGAGAGAACAGTGAAATAGTGTCTCCATCTTTATGTATTTGGACACGAAATCCATCATATTTAAATTGAGCATCTACTGTACCCATTTTCTCGATAGTTTTTTCAGGATTAGGAAGACGTTCACAAAGCTCTGAGCGAATAGGATGACCAACAAGTACATCCAATTTCTCAACATGTTCCACTGCTTCCACTGGATTTCTTGAAGACCACAACGTCTTGGCAATAAGGCCCAAGTCAGATGTCCTATTATAGGCATCTTCCAAATAATGCCTCTGCTTTTTGTCTCCTAATTTTACCTGTGCGAGCGCGTCCAAAACAGTTGGATCTCCAATTCCTAGTCTTAAATTCCCTAAGGGTATACGCACTACATGCTTAGCTGAAATTGGATCCACTTTTTTCAGCAAATCTGAAAACAAGGTAATTTTTCGCTCGACAGTCCCTTCCCCATTTGTCTTGGCAATCTGGGTAAGTGTTTCGAACACGTCTCGAACAGTTACTTCCGAACTTTTCTTTAAATCTTTTGCAAGCTTTTCAACAACCAATCCCAGATCACCCATCTTGGCAAAGTCTTTTAACACTTCTTCTTTTGTTGATCCATATGCTTGTGCTACAGCCTGAGCAATTGTTTTGTCTGCCATCCCAATTTCAAGACTTGAGAAAAAAGGAGCAATTCGGCCTTGGACTAAATACGTTACCTGCTCTACTTCCTCTGAAGTTTTAATTTCTTTAAAAACGTCAGATAAAATATAGATAAGAGCAAGTCGAGAAGAAGTAGCTTCTAATTTTTCAAAAAATGAAGCAAGTGTAGCAAATGTCATAGGATGAGCCTACCATATTTCTCTGTGCTTGTCATCATAGGGTTGCAAAAAATCATGAAAATATTATAAGATATTTTATATGGTAGAGTGTCCGTTTTATGGACAACAAGCAATATCTGGCACAAGAGCAAGGAAACAACTAGAAAGTGCAAATATAGAGAGTGGAGCGATCCTTCTGCTCCTCAAAAACCTACGGGCGATCCTAACGATTGTGGTGCACAACAAGATCTTTCTTATCTCGTTGGGCGCAACCAACGTTATGGCAGCCAACCTGGGACATCTTATAGCATAGGACTATGCCTGGGATGTGGAAAGAATCAAGAAACAACTATAACCCCCTCACCAAGACCATAGATTAGGCCATTATATATTTTGCACCCTTGGTAACTCCACTTTTCTTGAGAATTCCAGCTTTAAGGAGTGCTTTGAGGTCAAGTAGCACTGCATCTTCAGATATCATGGGAAAAAGTGCCTTAAAAGCCTGATTTTGCAGATAGCCTGTCTCCTGAACGTATTCAATAATTTTTAATTGCCTTTCAGTCAACATAAGAGGCTTTCCACCCAAACGTTGCTTTAGCCTATTATCTATGGAGACATGCTCCACTTTTTCTCTAATTTTTCCAAGCTCTATACTTAACCCTTCAGTAAAATAATCAAGCCAGGATGTCAAATTTCCTGCGTTTGTCTCAACAGACTGTAGACTTTCATAATATAGCCGGGCATTTTTATCAAAATACTCCTCTAAAGAGAAAAACTTCCGAATGTCATATCCGTGTAAAAAAAGCATCAATGTGGAAAGTGCACGTGCTACCCGCCCATTCCCATCAACAAAAGGGTGAATTCGGACAAATTCATAATGCACAATCCCTGATTTAAGGACTGGATGAATATCTTCTCCCGACATACTATTCACAAATGCCAAAAGTTCTATTACTTGTGATGGCACTGCTGTTGCTTCAGGAGGGCGAAAAGCAACTTCTCCTGAAAGACTATTACGAATAACTACTTGCGTTTGTCGATAGGTGCCAGCATGACCTGGCTCAAGGATTTTATCAACAGTCAGCTTGTGCAGATGAAGAATAAAATCTTCTGTTATTTCTTTTTTATTTTCTCCACTTCCCCATTCACCAATATATTCCATGACATTTCGATAGTTAATAACTTCTTGAATATCTCGGTCCCGTGCCGGAACAATCTGTCCCATCATCACTTTTTCTGCTTGAGAAAGATTCAACTCATTTCCTTCAATGTGGGTTCCATAATGCACAGCTCTTACCAAAGCATCTTCTCGAAATTTTTTCTCATAGTAAGGAAGGAGTGGCGCATGATCAATAATTTGCTTTGAAGCCTCAATAAGCCCTATATGGCGAAGCATTTTGTTAGTAATTGTATATGTTGGAGAGTACATGAATAAAATTAAAAGTTCAAAGTGAAAAATAAAGGTATCTCATTTATAAATAAAAGTATATCAATTTTTAACTTTTCATTTTAAACTTTGCACTTTACTGCTATAATACTATCACAAATGCCACAAAAAACACAAAATTCCCGAAAAACTCTTCGGAAAACTCAGCAGCCAGCTCATAAAAAACTTACCCTCGAAGTTATTACTCAAATGCTTACCCTTGCCACTAGTGGCTTTGGACTTGTCGCGGCACTTGCCTGGAATAGCTTTATTCAAGAAATCGTTAATAACTACGTTAAAAAATTCCTTCCCACAGGCAGTGGTCTTACTTCTCTTCTTATTTATGCTATTGTAGTGACTATCTTAGCAGTTACTGTTACCTACCAACTCTCTCTCGTGAAAGAACGACTGGAAAAATAAAGAAAGCGTAAAGGGTCAATCGTCAAGAATAATCTTACCGCTTCATGCTTCCCGGTTAACGATTAGTACTTCTTTCATGACCATGGGGATTTCTTGTACCAAATCTGTGGCATTAAAATAATATCCCACCTTTTCAAAGAGACTATCACCTGCTTTTTTATTCAGATAGGACGCAGCTTTTGCAACAAGAAATGGGTTATCGTTTTGCGAATACAAAGCTGCGGTGAGTCCTGCCAATACGTCCCCAGTCCCCCCTTTTGTCATCCCTGCATTTCCTCCTTCTACGTATACACATTCTTTTGCAGAGCATACTATGTCTTCATGCCCTTTCAGAAGAATAACAACGTTATGTTGCTTGGCCATATGCTCCACATGCTCAGGAGTTGGCGTCATATGAAATACCCTTTCAAATTCTAGATGGTGAGGAGTAAGAATTGCTCTTCCCTGTAATTGTTCAAGCCATACAACATCAAGCATTTGTAATGCTCCAGCGTCAATAACCCACCGCTTGGTAGGATATTTCTCCAAGAGATACTTTGTCAAAAAATATGTCTGTTCTCCTTCATTTTCAAGTTGTAAAATCTCTTCAAGTGTTTGTATCTTGGATGTTGGATCTTGGATCTTTTTATCTGTTCGGACCATTCCCGGTCCAATCAGGACAGCATCTGCTTCCTGCATATAGTCTTCTATATGCTCACGATTAATAACAATACCGTTTTTAAAGAGCACTTTTTGTTGCCTAACAATGTCATTGTTTGTCGGGACAGACGCATAAAACACCATATCCACAATCTTTGAGGCAATTTCCAACGCCCATAGAGAGGCTGCATGAAATAATTCTGACCCACCAATAACCATTAGCCTCCCATTCTGTGCTTTGTGAGAATCAGCTGGTGGAATGTACAGATTCTGTAGGTCTGTTATGTCAAATGTATTCATACATAGTCTTTCTCTAATTCAATGATAACAAAATTTTTAGGTTTTGCATTTGTGAGAAATTCCTTATGTGTGGTGGTAAGAATGACCTGACTTCCAACAATTTTCTCAAGCACTAATGCTATGTGTCCATTATCAAGCTCTGAAAAGATATCATCTAAGACCAGGAGCGGTGGCATAGACAACATTTCTTTCATAAACTGTATTTGTAATAACTTAAGCTGCAGTACCACAAGGCGTTGTTGACCTCGAGATCCAAAATGTCGGATATCTTTTTCTTCCCTGTCTCCTTGATTTTCTGAAGTCATTGTTACATGGAAATCATCTCTATGAGGACCAACCAAGGTATTCCCTGCTCCAATTTCTGCTTGCTCATATTGAGCAAGTCGTTCGGGGGAAATGATACTATGGTCATAGGTTACATGAAGCGGAAAAATCTCATGAAGTGACGTATTGATATATTTTATAAATGCTTCTCTTTTTGCTGTCAGTATTTGCCCATTATGAATAAGCAGTCTATCCCAGTACTCAAATTGTTGAGTATTTTTTACTCCTGATTCCTTCACCACATCAAGCAGTGCATTTCTTTGTCTGAGTGCTTTCTCGTAGGCTATGGTTGTCAAGTAGTATTCCCTATCTGTCTGCTCAAGGACTGTATCTAAAAATTGTCGACGAAGTGAAGGTCCTGCAATGATAATATCCAATTCTTCAGGCCGAAAGAGCACTATTGGTAATAGTGCTCTTAATGCTGCCCTACTTCTTGGAATCCCATTAATGAGAAACTTTTTACCAAACCTTCCAGCCTGTCCTGATCTTGTCGAATGGATCGCCCCACTTGCCAAAACGACCTCAACCTTCATTCTGTTCTCTGTTCTCAGTCTTCCGTTTTCGGAATCTAGTCTGTCGGTTTTCTGTGGGTCGGACTGGGAGACCGATAACTGGCTTACCTGTATCGGAGAACTTTGCTCTTCTTCCAGAAGAGCTTGAACCCTCCCTACTTCTTGCCCAAACTCTACCATCTGGCTGTCCGTTGATGTACGGAAGCTTTTGCCGGTTGCCAGAAGATAAATAGCCTCAGAGAGGTTCGTCTTCCCTGCTGTATTTGGCCCAACAATGACCGTCATGTCTGGTGAAAAATCAAATTTTTGTTG
>CAZRBN010000017.1:12332-19961 GCA_964598355.1 uncultured Gammaproteobacteria bacterium | reverse complement strand
CGACCAACACCTGCCTCTTCTAAGGATTTAATGACTGAAGCATCGTTATATCGCGGAGGAGGAGTTGTGACATGCTGCTCACTCAGTACTTTTTGCATATCAAGTACATCTCCCACACTAAAATCAGGTAATTTTCTGTCCTCAAGACCAAATGGGTTTACCTTTAAGAATCCTTCAAATACCAGAATCGATCCATTTGTTTTGAGGGTATACACATTGTTATTAGCTACTTGTTCATGGTTCATGGCAGATTCTTTTTGCTGTGAACTTGGTGCTGCTTCAACGAGTACTGCTGTTGATCCAATAAGCGCATCACTCATCTGGGAAGCAACTGCCCGTCTCCAAATCAGATCATACAGTCGTGCATAATCTTTTCCTAAATCTTGAGCAACCTTATCGCTATCTACCTGTACTTTTGTCGGACGAATTGCTTCATGTGCTTCCTGAGCAAGTTTTTGTTTGGCACTATAGAAGCGAGGAGATGCTGGAATATATTTTTCTCCAAATGCCTTTTCAATATAGCTTCTCATCGAAGTAATTGCTACCTGAGCTAAATTAACAGAATCTGTTCTGTGATAGGTAATATAGCCTTCTTCATAGAGCTTTTGTGCAAGACTCATGGTCCTTTTTCCAGAATAACTAAATCGTTGTGCAGCCTGTTGCTGAAGCGTTGAAGTAGTAAATGGAGGAGCTGGAGAACGCTTGGTTTCTTTTTTAACTACATCGAGTACTGTGTATGTCTTTGTCCCCAAGTCTTTTTCTATTGCTTTTGCCTTTTCTTCTGTATTAATAACTGTTTTGGTAACAGTATACTCGCCATCATACAGTCTAAATTTCTGTTGCAATTCTATTTTTTCCTTATTAATCTCAATCAACTCAAATTCAGTCCCGCTTTTTCTCCCTTTCTGAGACAAATCAACAAGCAGTGTGTAATATTCTTCACTCTTAAATTTCTCAATTTCCCGTTCACGCTCAACAATCAGACGAAGGGCAACAGACTGCACTCGTCCTGCAGACAATCCACGCCTCACTTTTTGCCACAAAAGCGGTGATAACTTATACCCCACAAGTCTATCCAGGACACGTCGGGCAA
Organism: uncultured Gammaproteobacteria bacterium; assembly: GCA_964598355.1. Taxonomy (GTDB): domain Bacteria; phylum Patescibacteriota; class Microgenomatia; order Levybacterales; family UBA12049; genus DASQJJ01. Next base: position 18,868 of record CAZRBN010000017.1, on the reverse strand, counting down.
TTTGTGCACCTACCAAATTGGTATTTACTTTTCCAGGGTGAGTTAGTGCTTCCTCTATTGCCTCTTTAGTAATTTCGTGGAAAACAATTCGCGAGAATTTATTTTTATCCTTCCCATTTGAAAGGACTTCCTCAATATGTGCTGAGATTGCTTCTCCTTCTCGATCAGGGTCAGTTGCCAAAATAATGCCATCTGCTTCTTTGGCAAGTTTTTTTAACTCGGTAATAGTCTTTTTCTTATCTTCTGAGATTTCAAATTGTGGAGCAAAATTATTCTCTATATCTACTCCTAATGTTGATTTTGGCAAATCCATCACATGCCCCATGGATGCTCGAATTTGGTATCCACTCCCTAAAAATCTGCCAATTGTCTTGGCCTTGGTTGGTGATTCTACAATAACAAGTTTCATATCTTAAAAATTTCTCATTACTAATTGATCTAAAGGTAAGGTACTCTATTTTTAGAAATTAGATCAATGTAAAGTGTCCTTGCCATCAGCAAGGCTCTTTATCCTTTTAGCTCCATAAGAGACAAAAGACTCCATATAGCTTTGGAGTCTCTATCCATTTTCCTAGCAATGCCATCAAAATGCAATGCCCCAAATTGCAAGAAGATCAAAAATTCTTTGTTCTTCAAGCGTATCTCCCTTCTCTGTTTTTTGTAAACCTCTTTGTGAATTCTGTCTATGCATTATACCAAGTGTGTCAAGTATTTGATTGGCTGGGGACATGGGTACCAGTTGAGGATATTGCTCTTTTTGATAAATAAGAAGTACTTGTGATAACGCGTTTACTCTTCTTCAGTAAAGAGAACGTCGCACTTCTGGAAGACGTAACACAAGTTCGGCTCCTCTTTTGTCATCTGTTCTGTTTCTCAGGAAAACATCTGCATGGGTCCCTGCAAACAGTTCTTTTACAATTTCCCTATGTTTCCCCATTGCAATGCCTGTCCCAGGAATAGAGTCATTTGGAGACCAGCGAGACTCTCCAACAGAAAAATTTCTTCGCCAACGACGCCTCCCATTATTATGGTCATTTCCTATCCCATTATCACGAAACGCAAGCTCTACATACTTTCTCCTTCTTAACATTGTTGTATCTACTGCGACTTCCAAGGTATCTGCTTCTTCTGTCCGAGGACCCAACCGATCAAGAAATTTAAGTATTCTGAAAACGTCTCTATCTGAAACTATAGTAAATGCAGCAAGCAAAAACCGTTCCTGAAGTAATGCTCGTGCTTTTTGTGCATTCCCTAATGCATTTTCAAACAACGATTCCAATCGTTGCCGATTAAACAACACAGACGGTTCTCCAGGAGGTTTGTCTGGAAACAAAATATTCCCACTTGCTTCGATTGGCCTTCCCCGAAGAAATTTTTTCAGTGCATCAATCATTTTTTCTGGATTATATATATCAAGTGGTACACGAGCAGCTAAATGCTTTCTCATTACCTCCCCCTTATGCTCGTACTGACGTACAAAATCTTTAATCTCATCTGGGATAGCTTCATCAAGACGTAGACCTCTTCGTTGTGCAAGCTGCATCATTGCTTTTACTGCAGTAAGCGGGCTCCTGATATCATGCACTTCCAGACTCACACTGTCTGCTTCTGAGCGAAGAAACGCATCCATTCCCAATACCCGGTCAATCTGTTTTTCTTTATTCTGAGGCTCATCCCCAATAAGCCTCTGCAGTACTGCTTGGCTACTTTCTGATACATCAACTGCCAATTTTTCTGTTGGCTCTCCTTTCCTGTATGCTGTAGACAAATCCCCAACCCCTAGTGAAAAATCAACCATTCTGTCTATATCTTCCAAAACGTGTGCTGAAGTGTATTGTTCAACCTGGGGAAGAATAACTCCTCTTCCTTTTTTTACTTTGCCCAATATTTTATGTACTAATTCATCGTGCATCAAAGACAACCCATATGCACCTACATGCATTGCATTTACCGCAACTATTTTTTCTTGATCCTCAAGAGGAGCAGCAGGATCAACGGGAATATAGGTGAGTGGAGTGCTTAACTTTCTTTCTCTTTCCGAAGTGAACACTCTTGATCTATTTCTATTTGCAACATCTCTGGAATACAGCAAAGAACCAGCGTGTACAGTATTAATTTCGTGGAATATAGACACACTTTTTTGTATAGGTTTTAAAAAGAAACACAAAAATATTTCTGTAAAAAACTAGTAAGATATTACTCCAAGTTTTAGTATCGCAACCTGAAAGTTTAGTGAGTTACCTTATTTCCCAAAGTAGTTCTCGAGGATTTTTTTGGAGATGGGACCGGCAACATTACTGCCTTCCCCACTATCTTCAGCAAGGACTGTTACTACTATCTGAGGATTGTAGGCAGGAGCAAAAAGTGTTATCCAAGAGTGAGGCTCAGTCTTATCATCTCCATGCTGTGCAGTACCTGTTTTGCAAGCAATAGATACTTGCCTCATAGCACTGTTAGAAGCATTTGGAACTTCTAAAAAATTTTTCCCATCAACTTTTAATTTTTCATTTTGTACTTTAAATTCAAAGAGTGGCCATGCAACACCTGTTGGGCTACATGCTTCTACCATTCCTTGCCTGATCAGTGAAAAATTAGAGTTACTCAATAAATTATCTCCAGCAACCCGGGGAGCAAGATTTTGTAAAAGATGTGGAATATAGAGCTTCCCTCCATTGGCAATTGCCTGAGTCCATTCATTGACCTGAAGAGGTGTTGAAAGCAAATACCCCTGACCAATACCTAAATGATAATCATCTCCTAAATACCACGTATCTCCAACAACTTTTTGCTTCCACTCTTTTGTTGGTACAAGTCCTGTTGCTTCCCCCCGTAAATCAATACCTAATATATGCCCGAGTCCAAATGTCTTTGCAAATTCAGATAATTTATCCACCCCAACCATTTGTCCAACTTTATAAAAGAAAATATCATTAGATCGTTTGATTGCCTTTACCACATCTACCTGTCCTTCTGTCTTCCCATTACTCGTGTAAAACCAATTAGAAAAAGAGAAATTCCCCACGTGAAGAATTCCCGTGTCATCAACAGTAAATTGCGCATCAATTACCTTGTCTTGCAGTGCTGCAGCTGCCACGACTAATTTAAATGTAGATCCAGGTGGATAGACTCCGGCAATTGCCCGATTAAGAAGAGGCTGACTACTTCCATCAAGCAACACATCTTCTAATTTTTGATATGTATCTGAAGGGTTAGGCGTATAGTGCTTTCCCATGGTAAAAAGATTTGGATCAAACGATGGCTTATTCACAAGTGCAAGAATTTGACCATCAGGAGTTGAAACAATTGCAGCTCCTTTCTTCACATTTTTCATTGCTTCATACACGCTTTTCTGTAAATCCGCGTCCAGTGTTACCATAATATTCTGACCTGGAATTGGATCTGTCTGACCAAGCCTTCGCAATGGCTTCCCAGTTGCATCAACTTCATAGAGACTTTCCCCATCAAGTCCTTTGAGTACCGCCTCATATGACTGCTCAACACCCATTTGTCCGATTACATCCCCACTCTTATACTCTTGCATTCCAGGTTGCTGTAAATCAGCTGGGGAAATTTGTCCAATGTAGCCCAAGACATGAGCAAACGCATCTTTGTAAGGATAATTGCGTAAGCTATCAACTTCTAAGTGCGTATCGCCTTTTGCCAACAAATCTATTGCTTCATTTTGGTCAATAAGCCGTATTTTCCCATTCACTGTTTCTCTGAAACCTGGGACATTGTAGACAAGAGGTTTCAGATTTCTATCAAAAATAACACCCCTTGGAGCATGAATCACTACTGTACGAATTCTATTAGAGTCTGAAAGATTTTTATAATGGTTCCCTTGAACAATTTGCATCCAGAAAAGCCGTGCAATAAGAAGACCCAGTCCAAGAAACAAAAAGATAAGAAGAAACGTTGGTCGAAGATGAGGTCCATCGTTATCGAAATCATACCGTCTTTTCCCAAGTTTTTCTGTGTGAATGTATTCTGAAAATACTGGTCCAACTTTCATAAGAGTAACCCGGGAAGGGTTAAGGGAGGAGATTATTGTTCGAGTAAACGGAGTGCATCCAGAACTACTTCACCCTTAACATTGACGTTTTTACCCTTGCCGATAGCTTTTAGTATAACACAGGAGATTTTTTACGCAGCAGAAAGGATTGGTTCTCTTCGATCTCTATGTAGGGAGTCTTTTTCTTGCGCCTCTTGTGGACTAAAAAACCCTAATTCTTCAAGTGTATCTAGTGTTGCCTTGGATACATCTTCTACTGTCACCTTGGATACATTTTCTGCTGTCGCTGTACCATTCTGTTGTAAGATGCGTATTTTTTGTCTAGTCAAAATGTCAACAGTTCCGGCAATCTTTATTATAGTATTCATATAGGATGGGTCCACTTCTTCTTTTGCATTGCTGGGGTAATCTCTCATCCGTTTTGCTGCCAGGTATCCTGCTATCATTCTTATAAGCATATGCTTTGACTCAAAGAGTCTTCCTAATGTTGCTCTATCCACTAACTTAATTGTCTGTAAGTCCGAACTTCTTGTCCTAGCACTTCGTCTTTTCCAAAAAGCAAAATCTACAAGGTCAATGTCATGATGCCATAGCGCTTGCTTCATATCCTGGATATCTTGTCTATTATTTTTTATGCTTGGATCAACTGACAAAGCATTTAAAAGTGGACCTATCTTCCAAGCAGCTTCCCAGCCGTGAAGCATTACCGCTGGAGGGAAAGAGGAAAAAACATCTCCTGGTCTTCTTGCATCATGTAATATTCCCACTATAGCAGCTTTTATTTGCGTTTTCCTAAGTACACCTGGATCAATCTGTCCGTCTGATGTTTGCGTAATTGCACGCCTGGTTGCATCACTAGCACCCAATGCTGCGACAGTAATTAAATGAGGCACATTATGGTCTGAATCAATAGATTGGGTATCAGGTTTTTTTAAAATATCCTGTGGGAAATGTTCAAAGTGAGCACGTTGGAGTTTTACCTTATCATTCAAAAGTGATGACACCATTTCTCTTACTAAAGCTATTTCCCGCTTATACGCATCACTTTGTGGATCAGCCAAGGTCTTCACTTGTTGTTCGTATGCATCACGCTCAGCAGCAAATCGTGGGAATAGTTTTTCTTCGCCTGTACGTGAAACAACCTGTATCGTTTCTCCGCTTTTCTTCAAAAACTCAGTTGCTCTTTGTACGAGTATTCTTTCTGCCATAAGGAGTGCCTATTATATCACACTTTTGCCATTAAATCACTTCTATAGGTCTATATTGGGCTTTTTAGCCCCTACCTTTTTTAACGAGTACTGTAGGAAGATTTTGTAGGAGCAAATTTCTCTCTTAAAAAAGACACAAGGATAAAGAATACGACCGTAAATCCTACTGAGAAAAGTGTTTGGATAACAATATGTTCACTGCCAAAAATCAAGAGATATGCAAGAGAAGTAATGCAACTCGCAAATACCACAAATCCCAGACTTTGGATTTCAAATTTTTTCCCATATCCAAAAAATAATCCCATCATGATTGCAAAAAAAAGACTACTCTCTCCCAAGAGCCGAAAGGTAAGACTATCAAGCAACATACCTGCTGGGATACTCAAGAGAATAATCCAGGGTTTTTGGATATATACCAACGTAAGGAGTAACACAATCAAAACAAAAGGGACTTTAAAAAAAACAGCTTCACATAGTGCACCAAAAGTAATTCCTGCTACAACAAGTACCCACTTCATAAATTCTTTAACACGAATACTATAGATAATTTTGAAAGCTCAATAAGTGGTGCGACACGTGCCCTTTGAAAAAGCGAACTAGGATTTTTTTCAACTCCGGTAATTTTTCCTACTACAATATTTGGTGGAAATCCTTTTCCTTGCATATCTTGACTTCCTTGACTTACCACAAGATCTCCAATCTGCAGATTGTCTGAAAGAAGCACTGCATCAAAGATAATTTCCCCATTTCCTATTCCTTTAATAACTCCCACCGCACCTGTAGCACTATCTTTGCCAGAAAGGGCAAATTGCTTACCAGTCACAAGTCGTACCTTTGCAAAGTAATCACTTGTCTGCACCACCTCTCCCACCCCATTATCTTTTACTATCACTACTGACCCATTTCCTACTCCTGTTTTTTTTCCTTTATCAATAATGAGCTCTTCTGGAAATGATATATTCGGAACTGCTTGTGGTTGTCCAACAACACGCGCTGGAAGCAGTGATGTTGTGGCAAAAGACGTCGTTTCAAATTGATCTCGTAACGCTTTATTATCATTTTCTAAAAGCTGTTTTTGAGCAAGCGATTCAGAGAGTCGCATGTTTTCTGCTTTTATTTTTGCAATATCTGTTTTTGGAGAAGAAGCAGCATGAAACATCCCTCCAATTGAGAAAAAGCTCTGTTGCAATGAATTCTCAAAAAAACCTAACCATCCTTTTGAAGCAATAAAAAAAAGACAAAAAATAATGGAAACAACAAGAAGTGTATAAGGCAAAATATAATTTTTCCGTTGCATAGCTAATACCTTCGCACGA